>JBHEKV010000013.1:0-4462 GCA_041859235.1 Ignavibacteria bacterium
TTATCGTTGCCGGAAGCACGACATCAGCTTTTCGGGGGAGATAACTTATGAGGGGCTGCCAGAAACGGAAGAAAGATCAATACTCCACATACACGATAGCGAAATTAACTGTAATGAAGAGTTTGATTACATAACAATAAACAATACCGGATCAGCGGCAGCAAAAGAGGCAATAATTCTCTTTCACGGACTCAATGAAAAAAAGTGGGATAAATACCTGCCATGGGCTTACAGTTTGTTAAAGAACACCGGTAAGCCGGTTGTATTGTTTCCGCTCGCGTTTCACATGGACCGCGCGCCCAAGGAATGGTCTGTTGCCGCAAACATGAATGCTGCTGCCAAAGAACGCGCACATACAGATATGCTGAACAGCCACACATCATTTGTAAATGCGGCAATAAGCTCCCGTTTGGAAGCAAACCCCCAGCGTTTTTTCTGGTCCGGTTTACAGAGCTATATTGATGTAACTACATTCCTGCGTGAACTGAACCTGGGAAGAGTTGCCGGATTTGCAGAAGGTACACAGGCGGATATCTTCGGGTATTCAATTGGCGCGTACTTTGGGCTTATACTCATAATGGCGGGCGCCGGGGGACTTACAGAAAAATCAAAACTCTTCGCATTCTGCGGCGGCGCTACTTTGGATAGAATGTACCCGATCTCGAAATATATCCTTGATGCGCATGCGGCATCAGCCATAAGCAGCTACTATCTTGAGCTGCTGAACAATAATTTTAAAAGTACGCCAAGGCTTGAGCATTACCTAAGCCCGGGACACGCTGAGGAAAGTTATTTTAAATCAATGTTATTGTATCACCATTATAAAGAACTTCGCGAGAGCCGCCTTCGGGGCGCAGCCCGGCGCATTCGCGCCATTGCGCTGAAGCGGGATACAGTTGTGCCGCCCGTTGAAGTGATGAACACTCTAAAGGGCGAGATGCGTGATATAAACATAACAGTTGATATAGAAGACTTCCTATATCCGTACTCGCACGTTAACCCGTTTTCACTGGCCGAAAAGCATTCAATAGAAACAAACAATGCGTTTGTTAAAATTATGGATAACGCGAGCGGGTTTTTTGGGTAAATATAAATGTAATCCCGATGGGTTCAATATGTTTTTTGGAAATTTTTCGGCCACCTTCTTCTGCTTAAGCATAGTAAGGCGGGTAAATGTGTGACTGCTGCTGGATCAGCAATTAGAAAAAAGACTCCATCAGGAATCTAATGTTTGTAGAAACTAGGATGACAATATATTTTGCAGTTATGTACAAGTTTGGACAAGAAAAATTGCTCAAATACCCCTTAACCCTTAAATATCGCTTAATGGTCTCGGTTGTATCACTTGCATATTATTTACGGGTTAATTATATTTGAATAATTCAATACATGTAAACATAGCGGTTATATATGGCAGACATTACCACTAACATATTAAAGGAAACTAAAGAAAAATTTAAACAGCAAATTGCTGAAAAACGTGCTGAATTAGCAGAATTAGTAGCGGGTTACAGAAAAATTGACAGCATTTTAAAGGCTTCAAATTCTGATTCCGACACTAAGGAAGATACCCCCACAAATAAAAAGACAACCGAGACTTTATATCGTGGAGCAATCACCAAATTAGTACAAGGTTTATTTGAGACCGAGGCGTCTAAACTATGGAGCCCTAAAGAGATAGCGGTTCAGATAGAAAATTGGAAAAAAACGGGTAAATTGTCAATAAAAAGTACAAATTACTTGGTTTCTGCATATACCGTATTACGTAAGTTTTTTGAAAATGGCTATTTGGAAAAAACTATTAACAATGGTGAGGTTACATATCGCAAAAAAGTGGAACAATTGGGCACACCGCACACGCACCCCGTTGCAACACAAGGCAACGAAACGTTTCTGCAGAAAATAACCAATATTCTTGTTAGCAACGATGAACCAATGAGTATTGGTGAATTATATGATGAATATGTCAAAATTACTGAAAAACCACTTGAGCGGGAACGGTTCCGTATCAGTGTAAGCATAGGCTATAAAAAACCTAAAAGCAGAATAATGCAGTTATATTACCCCCATAACCCGCTTTTGTATCGCTATTTGTATGCTTTGAAGGATTGGACTAAACACGGGCTTTTAGATGAAAACTATATAGAAAAACTCAAAAAAAGGGGAATTATAGAAGAAAAAACAGATCTATTCAGGAATAGCAATTAAAAAAGCCAACCTCTCAAGAAAGTCAGCTTTTTAAATCTTTTTGCTTAGGGTCGTAGTTTAAACCGGATAAAACTTAGGCACGCTTCGAAACGTAACGTCTAAATGATGGTTCGATTCCATCCGACCTTTCCTTTTATTAAAGACATTCAAATATACCCATCCTCACATTGAATGTCAATGAAAATAATTGCCTAATTTGAGCTATTTTTAAGGGATACCGAAAAATATAATCTAGGGATACCCTATTGACCCTTAAATACCTAATTTTGTAGATGAAAAACATTGAGATAAATACTAAATACAACAACTTATTGCAGGTTTCGGAATATTTCAAAAACGAGGAAATTTGCAAAGAACATCTTGCAAAATTAAGATGGAATGGCAACGTTACCTGCCCGCAATGTACATACGATAAGGTATATGAAACCAAAGCAGGATTTAAATGCGCAAATCCTAAGTGTTATAAAAAATTTACGGTGACCGTAGGCACGTTCTTTGAGAATACAAAGATTTCTTTAAGAAAATGGTTTATTGCAATATATATAATGTCATCACACAAAAAAGGAATTTCATCTTTGCAATTATCTAAGGATATTGCAGTAACACAAAAGACCGCTTGGTATATGCTTCATAGGATCAGGCAAACGTTAAGTGACAAAGGCTCGCAGATGCAAAAAGGTGTAGTAGAGGTAGACGAAAGATATATAGGCGGTGCTCATATCAACAAACAAAGGTATAAGAGGTCAGGACATATGGGTTCAGTAAGTAAGGTTGCTGTTATTAGATTAGTTGAAAGAAAAGGAAATTTAATGTCTATTCCTATTTCGAATACAAGAAAGGTTATGCTTGACATAATAGTACAGTGATTAATAGCGAATGCTTAAGAAAGCAGAAAAACGAAGAGAACCAAAATACGAAAAGAAAGTTAAGATCGAGGGGACTTTAGATGAAGTCCTCAAAATCTTAATTGCATCACCGCCCCCGCTTAAAATCAGTATCCCCAAAAAAATAATTAAGAATAAAACAGATAATAATGAAGAAACAGGAAAATAATTACGCCTTTATAGACGGACAAAATTTGAATTTAGGCATAAAAGAACTCGGTTGGAATATGAGCTGGAGAAAATTTAGAACTCATCTAACTGAAAAATATGGTGTTACAAAAGCATATTATTTTGTTGGGAGGGTCAATGGAGAAGAGAAACTTTATGATACCTTGAAATCTGCTGGGTTTGAATTAGTGTTTAAAGAAACATACAAGAAAGCAAGCGGTGAGATTAAAGGAAATGTAGACGCAGAAATGGTATTGAAAACAACCAAAGAAGCACCAAATTTTGAGAAAGCTGTTCTTGTTACAAGTGACGGTGATTTTGTATGCCTTGTTGACGATTTAAAAAATGATAATAAGTTAAGAGCTGTGATTAGTCCGTGTTCTGATAAATGCTCTCATCTGTTAAAAAAGGCTGTTGGTGATTTCATTGCTACTTTGGAAGATAGTAGGGATAAGTTAGAGTATATAAAGCAAAAAACCCCTTAAGGACAGAACCTTAAGAGGCGTTTTGTGTAATGATAAATTTTAAACTCTTACAAATATAGTATGGTCAAGACCATTTGTCAATACCATTATTCAACTTTTTTCAGCAAAATAGCCAAATTTACGCATTTTTGACTTTTCTCTACTTATAAAAACGATACAAGTATCCATTTTGTTCCAAGGCTACCCCACAAAATTTTCACGTAATCTACACAAAAAGACCACGAAAATTATACCCTTTTAAAACTAATTTTTGCTATTTTTAAGCAATTTAAAAAATCCTTGTTCTGACAGGCATATAGTTACCAAATATTTCGACTCCAGAGGATAATGCGTGACCCCGCTGGGGTCAGATATTCTTTTCGTTTTCGGCTATCATCCTCTGCCTAAGCATAGTAAGGCTGGTAAATTTGTGACCGCCTCTCGTTCTGTTTATTTTACTTTCCGGCGCCGATGCCCCAAACCCACTTGTGAACATTGTGGGGAAAGCCGGGGTGATCAAGAAACATTAAAATACACTCGCCGCTTACTACATTTATTCCGCTTAGCTCACAAAAACGAACAGCCTTTTCGCTTTCAGCGCCCTGCTGGAACCAGATATTTTTTATTCCCGCAACAATTGCCTCATTGGCGGCATGCTCCGCTTCATGCGGGGGAATAACAATAATAGCGGCATCGGGCACGCGCGGAAGCTGGTGCAGTGAGTTGTAGGCTATCATG
>JBHEKV010000039.1:0-22081 GCA_041859235.1 Ignavibacteria bacterium
CGGAAATTATCCCTGCTTTGCCTGTATGAACGAAGCTGCTCTGCCTGCGACTCAAACAGCCGGTTATAGATCACAATGTAATCGGCACCGTTTGATGAAGCTGTCAGATTCTGAACCTGCCTGGCGCTGGTTCTGAAGGGACGCTGAGTAATAGCCTGGTTATATATCTCAAAATCACCGTTCTGTTTTCCTGTGAAAAATAAGGTGTCGGCTTCGTTGCTTATACTGGTGATCTTTATATTGTTTTTTACATCGTAAATGGAGTAAGGTGCTGATGAATTGAAGCCGGTTACTCTGAATACCGCGCTTGAAGTATCATTGGAATTCAGAGTTATCCTGCAGTGACCATTTGTAAACCTGAATTGTTTGGGATATGTTAACTCTATGAGATCAAAATACAGACTTGGTGTAGCGTTTGTGTTCGAAAATGTGGGTGTATAGGTTACCGTCACGGTATTTTGAGAGCTGTTAAAAAGGCTGCTTTGAAATGTTACAGAAGTATCAAATCTTTCATAATCATTCTTAACCAGAGTTGTTATGTTGTTTGAATTAAGTGTAAGCACCAGCTTGTGTTCGTTAAAAGAGGTATCCCTGGAATTGGGGTATGCGAAAATGCGGAATGTACATCCCGCTGGAAGGTTATTCAGCAGCGGGAGGGAGAACACCCGGCTGACAGAATAGCCACCGGCTGCAGTCAAGTTACGCCAGTACCAGCCTTCCCCGGATATTTTTTCGTTATTAAAAAACCTGAAATCAGTATTTGAATTAATTGTCTGGCCAAGACTGTAAACAGAATCAACTTCAAAATGTATTTTTTCTAATGAAAAATTCTGCGGGTATTCATTTCCTGCACTGTAAGATGTTAGGGTAAACCGAAGGCCATTGCTGCCATCCCAGCCGATCCAGTACACGCTTGTATCAGAATAGAGGTCATTATACTCATTTGTTGAGTAATCAAAAACTGTTGGTCCAAAACTGGCAAGATACGTGGTAGTTAATCCACCGTAATTTCTTTGTCCGTAAAAATCAATAAAATCATTTGCGTCAAAAGAGCCATCCTGCTCACCTTCAAAATAGACCGCAATCTCACTTCCTTTGTAATAGATTTTTACCGTACGGGGATCTATATTAGAAGTACTTATACCTGAATTTGTAAATTCATTTCTGGTTACTCTGTTAATTCCATCTGATGAAACATACATTTTCAGGTATGTTTTGTTGGGCGTTATCCAGTTATAATTCTGGCTCAATGCCGCGCTTGTTAACAGCAGCAATGCTGTCAGGCAATAACGTAATTTCAGGGCACTCATCGTGCCAATTTACGCATTTTTATAGCAATAATTCTATATAAAAATAGAGGGTTCCCTATGATATATCTTCCGAAATACTTTACAGGATTACACAGAAATCTCCACCACCACTCCAATCCTAATTTGCGCAAAAATGCAGGGCCGCGTTTTTTGCTATCCGCAAAAACCTTAATGCCTTCACCAACGCATAATATTACACTGCAACGGAGCTTGTTACTGTTCATGGCAGTCCATAATTCCTGTTTGGGAGTGCCAAGGCCAACTACAAGTATATCAGCGGAGGTTTTGTTTATCTCAGCAATCATTTCATCATCATTGAAATTGTATCCTTCATGTTTGCCGGCAATCAATAATTCCGGATATTTATCTGAAATCCTGCTGAGAGTGTTCTTATCATGTCCGAAAAAGTAGAAGCTGAAATTATGATGAATAGCTTCATCTATGAGCATGGGATAGAAATCGCTGCCTGTGAAACTGCCTGCATTCTTTAGAGGACTGTTAAGAAGTGATGCTGCGATGCGGATTCCAATTCCATCAGGATGAATAATATCAAATTTCTTCAGAGTGTCAGATAGTTCCGGGAATTTGTACGTCAGGTTTATGCTGTTTGCATTAGCATATCCTATTGCAGATTTAGTACCATTTACAATACTACTTTTTATTTTAGCTAACAGATCCAGATATCCAATATTGCTGATATGAATACCATTTATGACTAACCCATCAGTATTTTCAGTGAAATTACCCACTGTTTATTTGAGCAAAGACCTGTAAAGACTTTCGATCTTCGGGATAATAAATTCCTGTGTGTAATTATTAATAACATCTCTGTGCAGGTTAACAGCGCAGGCTTCCGCGAATTTCTTATTGTTCTTAAAGTGCAGGATTTTTTCAGCGAGTTCATTTTCATTTCCGGCTTTAAACAACAGGCCGTTTTCACGTTCGTTTATGAGTTCACCAATGCCATCAACATTAGCGCCTATAAAAGGTACCCTGTGAAGCCCGGATTGAAGCATAAAATTGGGGAACGGGTCTCGGGTTGAAGGAAGCACGCAAACATCCGCTATCAGAAAATACTGCAAAAGGTTTTTCTGAGGGACAATAATCTCAACATTCAGATCATTTTTGGCAATGTACCTTCGGTAATCAATATCATTGTTGCCTTCACCAACAAGTATCAGCCCTATATTTTCTTTTTTAAGTATGTTCAGAGCTTTCAGCAGTGTTTCAAAATCTTTGTCGTTATGAAATCTGCCAATAGCAAGAATAACAAAATAATTACTATGCTCTCTTGCGCGCGGTGATATTATTTCAAGTTCGTGGATCTCGTCTGTATCAGTGAAATTATTTATCACTGATAGCTTTTTTTTGTTCAGCCGGAATTTCTTAAGAAGCATTTCTTCAACGGAATTACTTACTGCTATAATCCGGTCAGAACGATATTCAATGTTGTATTTTCTTTTCACAATACTTAATGAAGTGAAAACAGAAACCGGCCTGTTCTTCTTTATCCTTTTAATTGATTGCAGGGCGAGAACTTCCGCCAGCCTGTGATGTGTATGCACTACGCGTATATCATTTTCAATGATATACTGCTTTATGCGCGAAATGTTTCCCGCGATTGATATGGGATTTTTTGATTTGAGTCCTTTTAATATCCTGTAGTCTATACCTGATCCTTCAAGCCGCTCAATAGAATCACCGCCGTTTGTTATTACATGCACTTTATGTTTTCTGCTGAGATATTTAGAAAGAAGGTAAACGTAATATGACCTGCCGCATGCGTAATTAAAATCCGGGGTAATATGAAGTATATGCAGTTTCAATTTTTTTATTAATTTCTATTTATGGCTCTGAAGTGCTATTCGATTATTCAGGTCTTTTTCCCTCTATCAGAATATTTTTCTAAAACCGAGCCCGCCGGCTACAAAACATTCAATTTCGGATGAAAGAATACGTAAAGTAAGCCTGATCGGTTTATCTACATTATTGAACTCTGTAAATTCAACAGAAATATCTTTGTTCCTGAATCCTGTACGTATTCTTTCGCTGTTGTATCCTTCAATATAGAAGAATTGCCTTGGAGCTTTGCACCTTATTTCGAATTCTGTTAAAGAAATTTCTTTGACTTCAAACTCTGCACCTATTGAGCTTTCCTGAAAAGCCGCCGACTGTATTACATCGTTTATGGTATCATTAATAATGTACTTTTTGTTCTTCCAGAAATTATAAGCCCCTGTCATCTTATCAAACATTAATGTTTGTTTGTAACGCCCGGGGTTCCCTATTATAACCATTCTTTTTTGCGGTTCACGTTCCGCAGATATCAGATTATTAACATTTACTAGCGCCTTTTGATAAGAAGTATCCCAGTCCAGTACCGTTCCCCCTGACCATAAACACCAGAAAAGAACTGCGATAGTAAATGAAACCCTCAGTACTTTTTTGTTCAGTTTCAGGCTTAGCCTGCGCTGCTGGCTGTATATGTACATTACAAAAATACATATTACAACAAATGGCAGAAGTATCATCTGGGGTCTGATATAACCGACAATTGCGTATGGAGTGATTAGCACGAAGAAAAATGCGGATAGCTGGCCTAATATCCTGTATATATCAGTCCTTACAGCTGTCCACAGAAGATAAAAACCCGAGCCGTACAATACAAGCAGGTAAAGCAGGATCAGTTTATTATCATTACGAAGCTGATAATTGAGTGTTATAAAATCCATTGGAATAGAGAGCGCTATTAGAGCTCTTGCATATACACCCGGCGCATTACTAAGAGGGAATGACTGGTAAAGAGTAGCGATCTCTGTCATGTTATTTCCCAAAACCAGTATCCTGAATATGAAATACGAGATAAGGATCGTAAAAAAGGTAATAACAAGAGGAAGCGAGATCCTGATACCGGGCTTTCCTTTTCGGAAATACTCGATCAGAAGAACTACCGCGGGAAAAGTAATGGCAAGTTCTTTGGTAAATAAAGAGATCAGGAAAGTAAAAATGGATATGTAAAAGAATAACTTTTTGCCGGAATCACTGTAGAGCAAAAAAAGCAGCACCGAAACAATATAAAAAAAGCAGCAAATCAGGTCAACCCGGGCTGCCATCCAGCAGATATTGTTGATGTTGTTTGGATATAACAATATTGCGGCAGAGCTAACCAGCGAAACTGACGACCTTTTGGTTAAATAAAATACTGTAAGTCCTGCGGTAAATGCAACGAAAATAAGAAGCATAAGGTTCTGTATCCTGAACCAAAGGAAATTATCAGGTGCAAATCCAAGCCATGAACTTATGTTGACGCTTTTTTCGAGAGAAAGATAGTAAACAGGTCTGATATGAAACGTATTTGTGAAAGGAAGTGCCCCGGTGAGTTTCTGATAAAAGGTTGAGTTCAGCGCGTCGTATATATTAAGGTAATCATCAGAAACAAGACCGATATTGTAAAATCCAAGGAAATACAATAATGCGCCGTACAACGCATAAATTCCAAGTGAATAATAAATGAATTTCCGGGATTCTTTCAACCTATCAGCCCCATAATTTTTTTACTCAAAAACTACTCAAGCAGCGAAGCCAGCTCCTTTTTATAAAAGCTTTTATCTTTAAATATACTTCTAAGTCTGTACCTGAAATGTGAATTTATAAACTTAAAGAAATATTTTTCAGGTAAAAATGTAGTAAAATATGCAGTAAGGTTTCTCAGTGAAAATGAATTTCTGAAGTAACCTCTGGAGCTTTGCCTCGAACCGTAGAAGTAGTTGAGCCATGCTGTCACAGATGCCCAGTAAAAGTGATCTCCTTTTGACTTGGAATCTACCATTTTACGGAATGCGCCGGTATTCAGCAGATCGAACATACTGTCTCTGCTGCCCTGAATTGTTCTTGAGCCGCTGTGCAGCCTTGTATATACCAGGTATTCAGGCATATTAGCAAGTGTGTAGTCATCACGGAGCCTGTACAGTAGTTCGTAGTCTTCATAGCAGTTCATCTGCTCATTAAACTTATATTTGCTGAATATCTCTTTCCTGCATATTAAAGCAGACTGATTTAAAGGATTATGAAGGTCAAGATATTTATGTATTTCTTTGTGGTCCAGAGGTTCTGAAAGAAAAAATAGGATCTTTGCAGGATCCCGGAAATATACTGACCAGGAAGAGAGGATATCAATTTCCGGGTTATCAGCCAGATACTGTAACTGCTTTTCAAGCCGTTGGCTGACATTCAGGTCATCTGAGTCAATTCTGGCGATCCATTCGTTGCTGCACAAGCTGATGCCGTAATTCAGTGCGGCTGATGTACCTTTATGATCAGTTCTTTTGTAATTTATCCGTTTATCACTAAATTCTTTAATTACCGCTTCTGTTTCATCTATTGAGCCATCATCAATAATTATGAACTCAAAATCTGTAAATGTCTGGTTAAGTATGCTCTTTATCGCTCCGCGGACATATTTCCCGCAGTTGTAAACCGGCATCAGTATAGAAAGATTTTTTATCTCTTCAGGCATTGTTCATAAAGTGATAAGTGTTTATCTATCATAACGGGAATTGAAAACTCCTTTTTCGTAAATTCGTAAAACGACTTTGAAAGCGGAATGTATTTAGTGTAGTCTGTTATTACATCCTTAAGCAAGACGCTCAGATTATCCGAGCTGTTATCTTTGTATATAAGTCCGTTCACACCATGCCTAATAACGTCTTCTGCTCCTGCAAAATCTGAACTTACAACAAGTGTGTTTGTTGCTCCGGCTTCGGTCAGAATTGCCGGAAAACCTTCGTTGGGTGAACGGGATGGATTGACAAGTACATTTACTGATTTCAGGAAAGCATAAATATCCAGTATCTTCCCGGGGAAAGTTATTAGGCCGCCCAATGCGGAATTCAGATCCTTTAAATCATTTTCAAGCTCGCCTTCACCTGCGATAATGAAATCAGCTTTTTCTCTAATTTCCGCCGGAAGTTTTTTTACGGCATTAATAAATATATCAAGACCTTTGCCATGTGTGAACCTTGATGCGGCAGCGAACTTAAGTTTTCCGATATTGTCTTTGGGTGTAACATTTTCAATTACCGGTATTCCGCATCTTATGAATGCTATATTACTGCCGGATGCTATCCGGTTTTCTAACAGGTACTTCTGTATATGCTCATTTATTGCGACATATTTGTCAGCATTGAAGTGTTTAAGCCTTCCCATATCCTGCAGGATACCGTGATTTGTTTGTATTGTCGGTCTGCGGGTAAGCTGAGATGCCCTTTTCGCAGCTGCTGCTCCGTAATGATAATGTGAATGAAGAACGTCTATCTCATTTTTTCTCACAAATCCGGTTAGATAATTAATTGCAGAAATAAACCCTGAAAAGCTGCGGTTAACATGAAGGAATCTTTCATCTGAAATAATGTCTACATTGATATCACTGAAACGGTTTATACCGTTGCCTCCGCCGCAGATTATCCATAACTTTACTTTTCCGGTGGATGCAAGCCCGCGTGAAAGATGCAGCAGGTGATTGGTAACACCGCATGTGTATCTAAGTTCGTTTGCCAGCAGCAGAATATTCATCATGCGGAGTTCCTGTATAATTTTTTATACATTTTGTAAACATTGCTCCACTTCAGTTCGTGTGCTGTCTTAGAAGCGGCTGAACTGACAACATCTCTTTCCTGTAAATTCATTTGGCTTATTGTATCAAGTATAGCGGCAAAGCTGGATATATCATAATGGTCAAATGCAAAACCGTTCAGTCCATTCTGAATATACCTGCTGATGCCTGTCTGAATTGTTACCACCGGTATCAACCCCGAAGCCATAGCTTCTGCAGCCGCAATTGAGAACGTATCGTATTTGTTCAGCGAAAGAAAAATATCTTTATCACGGTAAAATTCCCGCAGTTCTTCCGGGGGCTTCATATTGCATGTAAAGAAAGTGATTTGCCCTGTTTGCGGCAAAGTAATTTTTGAAAATGTTAACACAAATATTTCAAGCCGGGCATTGATACTGCTAAGTGATCGTTCCATCAGTTCAAGACCTGAGCGGTTCATTTCATTTTTAAAATGCATTATTGCTTTCAAGCTTCCGGGCTGACTTGGTTTTGCTTTCCCTTCTAAGAACAATTCTGAAATTCCATTAGGCAAAATCACCGCTTTATCATTATCTATATCGTAATACTTGCCCGCCATGTCCATTGCAAATTCAGAAGGGAAGATGATCTTATCGGAATACTTCATGTATATTCTTTCGCAAAATTTATCTTTGAACCTGTAAAAAAATGGAAGCTTTTTTAATTCTGAATTTTCATATTGAATAATTCCGTGTGAGTTATATAATATTGTAACCTTAGAAAACAATTTGTAAATATAGAAGATCAGAGCAAATCGCACAAAAGTCGTTATATGAATTTTTGCAGGTTTTTTCGCGTGCAGCTCGGGAATAATCCTTAATATTCCAAGTGTAAGGACCTTGCTTCTTCCAAGTTCCTTCATTTCTTTTCCAAACAGCTTCTTAAACAGAGAGTATTTTCTTCCGTCAAAAAAGTATTGTACGAAAACCGAGCAGTTTTCCCGGCAGTATTCGGCAAATATATTTTTTGCTGTCAGTTCAGGACCTGCTAATATATCTTCCTCTGAATACTTTCCGGCAAAAAGTACACTGTTCTTATCTTTTATTTTTTTCAAAACTTTCTATAAGCTTTTTAAAACCAAGCCTGTGTTTTAAAACATTCTTTAACCTGAAATACCTGCCGTATTTATCAGTGAATTTGATTTTTTCATTTGAGATCAGTATCACGCTGTATTCCCGTTGGGTCAGATCATAAAATGTCTTTATCATGTGGTATTTATATCCTGTAAAATCGTTATTGTACCAAATGCTTTTATGTTCTTCATACGGATTTTCATCTGTGCCTTCCTGCTGCCAGTGTTTGCCTATCGGAATATTAACAAGCACATACTTTCCTTTTCTTAGGGCAAGCTCCAGCATCCTGCTGCCTTCATCTTTTGTGAAGTGTTCTATCACATCACCGAAATTTATCAGGTCATAGCGCTTTTCGGTCTTCTCGATATGCTCAAAAGCATTTTCAATATATATTTCATCATAGAAATGCCTGTGATAATCCTTAATATATCCCGGATATATCTCAATCCCATCAATAACCCGCTGCCAGTTGCCGTTGTATCTTCCTTCATCCCAAATCTCAAGGAATTCCCTGAACAGTATACCCCACCTGCCGAACCCTACACCAACATCAAGTATTGTAGATGGGTCAAGCTTCCTGATAAGCTCGATGTTATACGAAATGTTTTGCCAGTTGGATGTTCCCATTAGCTTTTATGCTGTTTGCGTTGTTTTAGACTGCAATTTAATCAATATTCTTTTCAGGTAATACCACTCAACCGCAAAGATGAAGTACTCTGTGACAACCGTTAATACTGCCGATGCCGTTATGCCGTATTTAGGGATCATAACAGCATTCAAAACTACATTCATTACCAACGCGTACAATGTAATATACATCACTATCCTGAAATAACCCATGCCGTTTAAGATTATCCCTGACAGGTTATTCAGACCCATTGCAATGATCCCGACAGAGAGTATCTGCAGGATTACTGCAGAATTTTCAAATTTGCCGGTATAGAAAGTGCTTATTATTAAATCCGCAAAGAAAAACAATACTGCTGTACAAATGATACATATAATACTTATCAAGAGTGTATGTTCTTTAAGAAATGTATTTATGGCGATGGGTTCCCTCTGAAGTTCAGCAGCCCTGGTAAACCCGCTTACCAGCAGGAACGAAAAGGCGATAGTTGATGACTTAAAAAGCCCGTAGGCAACGCTGTAGAAAGCAGCGTCATCATAACCCCGAATTATTGAAATAAGCAGCAGGTCTATCTTATCGTATAACAGGTTGAAAACAACTGCAATACCAAGAGGCAGAGAGATCGCCAGTATTTTCCTTAATGCGGTCAAACTGAAATGCCTGAAAGAAATCACCGCATTGTTCTTATTCAGGTACACCAGCAGTATTACAAGATTTGTTAATATACCTGCTGACATGATCAGCAGAAGAAGGTTGACTTCAAATTTATAAAATAGATAGACAGCTAAAAAACCTGCCAGTATAAATAATCTCGGAATCAGGAATGATATAAACTGTATCTTGTATTGGTTGATTCCCGAAAGCGCTTTGTTGCTGAGAGTGACAAGAAAAGATGTATACATCATAAGTGAAATAACTGCAAATAAAACAAAGGGAATCCCTGGAAAAAATAGGATTAAAACGGCAAGTCCAACTGCGAAATAGAGTACTATCAATATTGAACCTGAAAGGAAAACTCTGCTTAATATTTCTGAAGCGATCACTTTATTGACTGCAATTTCGCGCTGTAAATAAACTGGCAGCCCAAGATCGAAAATCGAGATCAATACAATGCTTAACGTGATAAGTGTCACTATTTGTCCGTATACTTCCGTGGGGAAATTGCGCGCAAATAAAAGCATAACCATAAATGAAAACACTTTATCAGTTATATTCAGCAGGAAAATATATTTACTACCCGCGATTATGCCCTTATATTTACTTAAGTTAATGCCCAATCAAGTAAAATTAACGATGTTTTAGCGATTAATAAAGAAGAATATAATTGACCTTCATTTTCTGTATATCAGTCTTTCTTCTCGAATGGAATGCCATCTGCTGCCGGCGGGTTTGCTTTGCCTATAAATCCTGCCAGCACAACTATCGTAAGTATATATGGAAGGACCTGGATGAACTGTGTGGGAATACCAGAATCCTGGAACTGAAGTGTAAAACTCTCGGCCAGTCCGAAAAGCAGGCAGGCCGCAGCTGCCCCTAATGGATTCCATTTACCAATGATCATTGCTGCCAGGGCAATGTAACCTCTTCCTGCTGACATACCGTCGGTGAAGCTGTGCTGATCCATGGCAAGCCAGGCACCACCCAGACCTCCAAGCGCCCCGCTTATAAGTACGCCGATATATCTGACTCGGTTTACGTCTATTCCCAGTGAGTCAGCGGCTTCGGGATTTTCGCCAACTGCCCGCAGCCTAAGCCCGAACCGGGTTTTATGAACCACGAAGTATGTCAGAGCAAGTATCGCAACTGTGATAAGTAAAAACAGGTTGAAAGGCAAATTTAAAGTTTCAAGTCCCGGTATTCTTTCAGAATTACTTGAGCTGCCGAATAATATCTTGCAGAAGAATTTTGTAATCCCAAAGGCAAAAATATTAAGAGCTATACCTGAAACAATCTGGTTAGCCTTAAAAGTTATTGTTATGATACTGTGTATCAAAGAAATTAATATACCTGCAATTACACCGCAAAATATCCCGAACAGCACATTGCCTGTATAATAAGTACCTGCGGCAGCCGCAAATGCTCCGCTAAGCAGAATACCCTCAAGAGCTATATTCACAACCCCGCCTTTTTCTGAATAAACCGCTCCCAGTGATGGAAGCAGGTAGGGGATAGTTATCCTCAGCGTTTGCAATACAAATGTTATGGTAAGCAGTTCCTGCAATTTCTTATGATTTATTCAGCCTTGTTCGTTTGTCTAATACTTTGGTAAATGTGATAATCAGAAGTATGATTATGCCCTGTAATATTGTGACTATTTCTTTTGGGATAAGGGTGTTAACTGTCAGTCCTCCGTATTCCAGAATACCGAAAAATATTGCCACTATAATTATAGCGAAGGGATTATTCCTCGCAATAAGTGCAACCGCGATCCCCACATAGCCAGCGTTTTCAGAAAAGCCCAGTTCAAAATAATGTTTGTATCCATTCACAAAATTAAGTCCTCCCAAACCTGCAAAGCCTCCTGCTATTAACATAGCCAATAACGTAAGTTTTTTCACATTCATTTTTGCGTATTCGGCAGCGTTAGCATTATAACCAAGCGTTTTGATCCTGTATCCAAAGGGTGTTTTAGTCAGAATGTAATACATAACAAAACTCATTAATATGGCTATAACAAAACTCAGGTTAAAAGGTGAACCTTTAAAGAAACCGGATATAAGATCAAACCTCAGCAAAACCGCGTTAGGGGAAATTTCGGGAGTATGGATAGTTGCAGGAACCATGTAAACATTATTTACAAGGTAGCTCACAACTGCAAGAGCAATAAAATTAAGCATAATAGTATTTATCACTTCATGTGAGCCGAATCGTGCTTTAAGATAGCCCGCAATACCTGCCCAAAAAGCACCTGCTAAAAATCCTGCCATTACACAAAGCGGTATCAGGATTATCCATGGTAATGAAACAAACGTAAAACCTGCCCATGCTGATGCGAATGCGCCAACTGTCATCTGACCTTCAGCTCCAATATTGAAAAGTCCCGCCCGAAAAGCGAATGCGACTGATAGACCCGTTAAGATCAAAGGGGTAGCTTTAAACAAAACCTGCCCGATACCGTACGTATTACCTAAAGTATCACTAAAAAGTTTCACATAAACCGCAAAAGGGTCTTCGCCTATCAACGCGATCAAAATACCGCCTATGACCAGCGCCAATAATATTGAAACCAGCGGCCCTGCCATATAAAAATAATATTTTTTTATATGCGGCAATTTATTATTTTTTCACTCCAAGCATATATTCGCCGATTTCACGTTCATTTGTCTGAGCGGCATCAAGAACTACTGCGATACTTCCGTTATACATCACCGCTATTCTGTCACATAATTTCAGCAGTTCAACAAGGTCTGATGAAACCATCAATACTGCTTTCCCTTTTTTGCTTTCGTTAAGTATTGTATTGTGCACAAAGTTCGCTGCTTTAATATCAAGTCCGCGCGCAGGGTGACTTATTACGATCAATTCTGTATGTTTTGTCATCTCACGGGCAGCAACAATCTTTTGCTGGTTACCGCCTGAGAGCTCTGAAATAAGCGCGTTATGATCCTGGGGTCTGATATCATACTCCCTGATAAGATGATCGGTAAAGGAATCAAGTACATTCTTTTTAATACGTAATCCTGATGAAAACTTTTCTTCATCTTCCCTTCCAAGAAGGATGTTTTCAGAAAGTGTGTATTCAGCCACCATGCCGTGTTTATGCCTGTTTGCGGGAATGTGTGCAATTGCTGTTTTGGTGCTTACATTTTCACCTCCAACATGGATGCTGCCTCTTTCGATTTTGCGCATACCGCATACAGCTTCAATGAGCTCTGTCTGGCCATTTCCTTCAACCCCGGCTATGCCAAGTATTTCCCCCGCTGAGATTTTTAATGAAATATCTTTAACTGCATAGACCGATCTTTCATTCTTTATATACAACCCGGAGACTTCAAGGATAATTTTTTCTCCTGTGGGCTCAGTTTTGGAATCCTGCTGAATCAATTTCTCCCCGATAATCAGTTCTGAGAGCTCAGATTTGGTTGTTTCTGAGGTCTCAAGTATACCGGTTACCTTACCTCTTCGAAGTACTGTAACTGTATCACTAACTGAAAGTACCTCTCCCAGTTTATGTGTGATCAGAATAATCGTTCTTCCGTCGCTTTTAAGTTCTTTCAGGGTTTTGAACAATTCGTCGGTTTCCTGAGGGGTCAGGACTGCTGTAGGTTCATCAAGGATCAAAATACCCGCATTCCTGTAAAGCAATTTAAGTATTTCTATTTTCTGTTGTGTACCTACCGGAAGCCTGCCTGTGATCTCGTCGAGATCTATACTAATATTAAAACTGTTCAGGATCTTCTTAACTTTCTGCCTGCATCTTTTGATATCAATGGTATCAAATGAGCCGGTGATCTCATCGCCAAGTATGATATTTTCAAGCACAGTAAGCGTGTTTACCAGCATAAAATGCTGGTGTACCATGCCAATTCCAAGTTCTATTGCTTCAGCAGGGGAGTTAATTGAGACTTCATTTCCTTTTATGAAAATTTTTCCTTCATCAGGGTGATACATACCGTAAAGTATGTTCATTAATGTCGATTTACCCGCACCATTCTCGCCAACTAATGCATGAATCTCACCAGCTCTGACACTGAAGTTAACTGAATCATTTGCCTTAAAATCTTCACCAAATTTTTTGGTGATACCTGTCATTTCAATAGCAAATTGATCTGTCATTATTTGTTTTTAAAGTATATTGCTGAATCGAAAGGATATATCAATGTCAAATGCCAAAATCCAAAAGACAAAAAAATAAACAGGATAAGGAGCATTTGACATTTGAGCTTTGAAATTTGACATTATTTTGTTGGAATTGTTATCTGTCCGTCAATGATCTCTTTCCTGATAAGTTCAACTTTTGATCTTATGTTATCAGGTATCATGTTTTTGTTCTTATCCGTGTATGCATAATCAACGCCTTTTGTATCAAGCCCAAATGTTTCAACACGTCCGCCCTTAAAAGTACCATCTTTAACCGCCCTGATAACTTCGTAAACCGAGACATCAACTACTTTTACCATGCTGGTAATAATGTAACCGGGCGCTTCATCGTTCTGATCTGAATCAACGCCAATGGCGAATTTTTTGGTCTCGCGTGCGGCTTCAAATACACCAAGTCCGGTAACGCCGGAGGCGTGATAAATAATATCAACCCCATCGTTGTACTGGCCCAGCGCAATTTCTTTTCCTTTGCCGGGGTTCTTGAAGGCATCACCTGTAACTCCGGCATAGCCAATCAGTATCTGGCAATTAGGATTAACATGTTTCACTCCTGCTTCATATGATACCTGGAATTTTTTGATCAATGGTGATTCCATTCCGCCTACGAATCCCACTTTGTTGGATTTTGTCATCAATCCTGCAATTGCGCCAACTAAAAAAGATCCTTCTTCTTCCCTGAACTCAAGGGCAACCAGATTTGGCGGTATAGTCTTTGACGGGTCAACAGTAAAATCAACACAAGCGTATTTTTTATCGGGGAACTCCTGCGCTATTTTGGTGATCTCGTCAGTGAATATGAACCCTATTCCGAAGATTACGCTGATATCAGAACGGTTGGAGAACTGCCTGAGCGCGGCTTCCCTATCTGCGCCCGGACCGGGCTCAATATATTCAAATTCTATTCCAAGCTCTTGTTTTGCTTTCTCAAGTCCGCGGTAAGCTGCATCATTAAATGATTTATCACCCCTTCCACCAACATCAAAAACCAATCCAACTTTGAGCTTGCCTGAACTGTTCTGAGTTGTTTCTTTCTTTCCGCACGATGTAACAAAGAAAAGCGAAATTATCAGCACTAAAAATATGTTCTTTATCACAATAAACCTCTAATTTTTATCAAAATTACGGCATTTTTATAACAGGTGCAATTACATAATGGGAACTTGTAATCATCGCTAGAAAATAACCAAATCATCCGGCGGCTTCAAGTCATCGGATGAAAAATCATCTGGACTGAAACCTGCATAATAATTGTTAACATTTCTTTAACCTTTAAATGTTATATTTGTAGTTCAAACCAAATTATTTTATGAGAATTATACTAATATTACTTACGGCAATTTTTGCCTTTAATGCTTATGCACAGGATCTAAAAGAAGTGACAATACTGCACTGGAATGATTTCCACGCACGCAACCAGCCATATAAAGTTTCAAAAAAGGATTCAGTTACCGGTGAACCGGTTTATTACTGGGTTGGCGGAGTTGGCAGTATGACGGGTTACTTAAATAAGTATCGTACATCTAACACACTTGTCCTTAATGCCGGTGACGATTTCCAGGGCACACCAATATCAAACTTTACGCGCGGTAAATCTCAGATCGAGATTCTGAATTCATATAATATTGATGCGTTTGTTCTTGGAAACCATGAGTTTGATTACGGGCAGTATTCACTTGATACAGCATTAGGACTGGCAAAGTTCGACTACCTTAGCGGAAATGTTTATGTAACTTCACAAAACAGGCTTATGGGTAAGCCTCACGTTGTAAAAGAAATTAACGGTGTCAAGTTCGGTATCATCGGCATAACTCTGCCTGAATTATTCGAAACTTCAATTCCCGCCAATGTAAAAGACCTGCTTATGCTTAACGCTGATTCAATTATAGCCGCAGGTATAAATGAAATGAAATCACAAAAATGCGATATCATTGTGCTGCTTTCTCACAGCGGATTGGATGAAGATAAAGTTTTCGCTGAAAAATTTTATGCTGATCTGGATATTATCGTTGGGGGACACTCGCATTCAACACTATTCAAACCTGTTCGCAAAAACGGCGTAGTTATTGTTCAGGCAGGTTCATACGGCAGAAATTTAGGCAAGCTTGATCTGAAGATAGATACTGAGAAAGACACTGTTACCGATTCATACGGAACACTTATTGAAACAGTCCTTGATTCAGCTATTTACGATAAGGACGCAGCTGCAAAAATTGATAATATGATTGCAGAATACCTGCCTCAGCTAAGCGTAAAGATTGGTAAGCTTGAGGTTGACTGGCGGGCATCATACAGTGATGAAAGTAACCTCGGGCAATTCGAAGCAGACGCGTTCAGGATGAAAACCGGCGCTGATATTGGCTTTGTCAACGGCGGTGGATTGCGCAAAAGCCTGCTGAAAGGTGATATACTTGTCGGTGATATATGGGAGATAAATCCGTTTGGCAATGATATTCAAATTATCACTGTTTCAGGTAAAACCCTCAAACAGATGCTGAAAAATAATATCAAAATAAGGCTCGAAAAAATGAGCAAGGGTGAAGGTGCTGAATTGCTGCACAATTCAGGGTTAACATACAGTTATGATTCGAAAAAAGCAAACGAAGGCAGCGATGATTTTATTGTAAGTATGAATATCGGCAGGGCAGAAGTAAACGATGAAACAATGTACACAATTGCCACCAATAATTATGTTATCAGCCAGTTTAAAAAGTTCTTTGGAGAAATAAGTGAACCCATCACACCAAAAGATACCGGGTGGAATGACCGTGACCTGATAATTGAAGTGATTAAAGAAACCGGAGTAATAAACAACACAGTTGAAAAAAGAGCAGTGGATGTTTCAAAGTGAAAACTTCTTTCGCTTCGCTCGATAAGGCAAGCCTCAAACTATGCAAAGAAAGCAGGTCCATGGACCTGCTTTCTTGTTATTCAAACTTTTCGAACATGATTCTGCAACCTCTTGCGTCTTCGTCACCCTGAACTTGGTTCAGGGTCTGCTGTCATAATCTTATAGATATATTATTTAATGAGATTCTGAAACCACTAATCATTCAAATCAAGGTTTTGCTTTAGATAAAATGTGTTTTGATTTCGCTAAACCAGTTCTAAATAAAAAAGGCAGGTCTAACACCTGCCTTAATTCATTAATGCTATTCGAACAAGGGGTTGTAACCCCTTGTTCATTTGAATTTCATTTTACTTAACCAGTACCATTTTCTTCGAATCAATCCTTACACCATCTGCTTCCAATACGTAAAAGTAAATTCCTGAAGCCATATTCAGTGCAGTCATATTAACGCGGTATGTGCCTGATACCTGGTTTTCATTTACCAGTACCTGAACTTCTCTTCCGGTAACATCATAAACCTTAAGCAGCACGTTGCTCGCTTTGGGTACATTATACTCAATGCTTGTAGTTGGATTGAACGGGTTAGGATAATTTTGCTTTAGCTCAAACCTGTTCGGAATTTCCGCAGATATCTGCTCTATACCAATAACAGCAGTTCCGCCTGAGATCTTATATCTTTTGTACCATTCCTGCACATACAAATTCGCAACACGGGGACTGAATACAAAAAGCATATTTTCATCATTGCTGTTGTTTGCAGCGTTGCTGTAATTGTACGAGCCCGTTTCAACAACCGGATTGCTTGAAGTATGGAGCGGGTCAAGTATCATATACTTATGATGATATATCCCCGACCCTTCGGCGAAATCAATGAGTATATCAGCAGGCGGATTCCATGCAAACGGACCGTAACCTTTCATCTCCTGGTAAACTCCACCTGATGTATCCCTGTCAAAAACACCTTTAACATATCGGCCGTTTGTAAAACGCGATTTCATCCTGTTTGCTATGTTGTAATCAGTGAATACGTATATGCTGAAGAAACAGTCATAATCAAAATTAGATGTAATAAGATTTTGAAGCTGGTTAGAACTGTTATCGCCTGGCGTAAAATAGCATTCTACAGCGGTACCATTGAGATTCAGTTTCTTTGGCGTATTATCTGTTTTATTGGGGCCGAATTTAGAACGCGATACTATCGGCAGATCTGTTGCTGAGCCCCACATTTCTTCAAATTCTCTGGTGTATACAGCAGCAAGAGTCCTGTCCTGGAGTTCAATTACATTGTTGGCGTCTGTAAAGAACTGTGCATTAGTAACGTTTGTTGAGCCTGTCCACACCCAGCAGTCATTATGCGATGTATTATACCTGTAATCAAAAATAAAGAACTTATTATGCATTATTGCGCTTGTGGTTGTGCGCTTTATCATAGGTATACCTGCGGCTATGAGGTCATCAACCAGTGCCTGGTTATCCCTTGAATCATACACAAACCTGATCTTTACTCCCCGAACTTTCGCGCTAATCAGCGCATCGCGTATCTGTGTAAGATCATTGAAACTGTAAAGCGCCATATCAATTGAGTGCTGCGCTGCATTTATCCTTGCAAGCAGTTTTGACTGGAAGTTCACATTACCCTGCGCAATTTCTCCGGAATTAAGCGATGTATCAACTGAACGGTTAAAATATACATTTATTGCACCTGTTGAGTTGGACTGAGTACAGAAATACTGAGTCGGACTTGTTGTAGTTCCGTTGCCGTCAGTTGAGCTTACGTTGTAGTAATAAATTCTGCCGGCCTGCAAACCAGTGAGCACAACAGAGTGATTTGTTACATTTGAGGCGTTACTTATTGAATCAGTATAAGCAATTACCTGGTAATTGCTATCTGCTACCTGCCAACGCACCTTTGAATTGGATGCTGTTGAAGACTGCCAGTTAATTGTAACGCTTGTCTGCTGTATATTTGAATAACTTATGGAGCTTAGTAACGGACCAGAGCCGCCCTGTGTGTAAAAATCACTCAGTGAGCGGGGGAGTATCTGGTATCCCGATGTATAAGGCGCTGATGCATCAAACTGACTTACAAGCGCTACGACATCAAACGGGAAGGGAGGCACGGGTGAATTCGCAATATTGGTTGATGAGTATATTCTTATTTCCACGGAATCATTGCCTACTAGAATGCGGTAATTGGTTCCTGAGCCTGACGTTGTCCATGTTGTTACGTTCGCTCCCGAAGTGTTATGCACCGCAGTTACGCCGTTTATTCTGATAAGCTGAGCTTCATATGTTTCACCGTCCAGCCTTACGTTTCCGCACGTAACAATTCTTGGAGTATAAGGAATATTTGTGGCAAGCACGGTTGAGCTGTTTACTGGCGTGAATTCTGTAAGTCCGTTATATTGTGTTACCACTCCGGTAACCTGAACACTGTCTCCGTTATTGGTATTTGTCCAGAAGGTACCGTCATAACCGATTGTCCCGCCGGTAGGGTCCTGCAGATAGACCAAAGGAGTACCAAGCTCCTGCGACATAGTTACAACACCCCGTACAGTTACGGTTTGACCAAGCAGCAAAGGGACGCCGTTTGCATCCTGCCGGCGCAGTGAATCAATAGGGATAACCTGCGCGTAAAGAGAGTGAAAGCAAATGATTACGCACATTAATAAAAAGAATATTACTTTTTTCATAATGAAACTATTTAATTGAATATGATTTCTTGCTTAGTTATTATCAGTAGAAAGAATGAATCTGAGTATGCGGTTGTTGCCTGAATCGCAAATGTACAATGTCTTGTTAAAAAAGGCAATACCCAGGGGATTATTGAATTGGGAAGCGGATATCCCTTCGCCGCCAAATGACTCTGATTTCAGTTTGCCAAGTGAATTGAATTTGTATAGTGAATCCTTGTATGAATCAACAATATAAAAATTGTTGAACTGGTCAAGTGTTATATCTGCAGGTTCAATCAATAACCCGTTTCGCAGCAGGTCTACACCCGAGGAAGGCTCAAATTTCGCGGTATATATTTCATCAATATCGTCATATATGCACCACTGAACTTTAAATGCGGCGTTTGATGATTTTTGAATATAAATAAGATCTGTATTATTATAAGTAAATGTTGTAATGCCTGATATCTGCTGAAGTGAAAGCAATCCCTGTCCTTCAACCTCGAATCCGGAGAGCCTTTCAGGCACCGGATTAGTGTTATCAAACCTGTCGATCTTAAAAATTGCATTGTCGGGGTCAATTGGACTTGAATTATTATTACCTGAGCGTGTTACCAGATAATAATTATCCTGGTAGGTCGATATTCCCGTAAAATTACCATGATCACCCGGAATCGGGGTCGGCTGGTTTGAGCGGAACGCAATTGTTGGCACAACGCCATTAAGAGTGCCCCCATTAGGCTGAAGCTTAAAGCGGTAAACAACATCAACTGTATCAAGCACATTAGGAGGAATAGTATCGATAACCGATGCAATTACCAGCAGGTCAAAATTCCTGTCCTGTGTGATCTTTTTGGGTCTTAGTATAAAGTTTGAGTAACTCACTATACCCCCGGCAAGATCTAGCTGAACAATCCTGTCATTGTTCTTATCTGCAATATAAAGCTGCTGGTCATAGCCAAAATGAATATCAACCGGCTCGTTGAATCCCGTAATAACCGGGGTAATTGGAATGTAGGTTGTATCTCCGATCGTACCCGGGTCAACATTTATGGGGTAATCAGATAGTTTTACATTCTCATCATCAGCACAAGCATTAAAGAATAATGCTGTGAATAAGATTATTATTGAGCTCGATATGTATTTTCTTAGATATTTCAATTTTTAGCTAACTATCTCTTTACTTGTGAAAAAAACTTCAGTATCTGTAACTTAATTGCCACGACCTTCAGGTCGTGGTTAAAATTTGAGTCTAAAACGGCTTTAGCCGTTAATAATTTTTAAATTCAATTCGGGGCTAAAGCCCCTTGTTTTTGGCAATCTCTCCCACGGTCTAAAGACCGTGGCTAATCAAATTATCTTTTCACTTTCAAGAAAATGTCTTTAGATATTTTCGCAGTTCCGAAGTGACGGGATCACATCATCATTTCTTCTTGTTATTCAACAGCAGATTAATGCTAAGCCTGTGTGTGAATCCAAGATCTTTAAAATTAGCTACTGAATAATCCAGCGAGGCGGTCGTCATTGCTATAGGCGCTTTAACGCCAATGCCGGCGGAATAATTTTCTGATTCAACATTAAACTTATAACCCGCCCTCAAATACAGAAAATTCTTATAACTATACTCCGCGCCGAGATTTAAATTCTCAGCATTGTCATTTGGGTGATTGAGCTGAATCGAAGTAGTCAGTTTATTTACAGCATTGTCTATCGGGTCATATGCAAAACCAATTCTGAACATTGTCGGCGGCGGGAATGCCTGAAAATCTGAAACCGTTCCGCCGGTTGATGTTGTTACTGTACCGCTTGGTTTTACCTGCGGACCGAAATTCGATATTGTCACGGCAAAACGTGTGTTTGAAAGGCCCGTCCAGTAATATGTGCCAAGATCGAACATAACACCGCGCATTTTTAGTTCTGCCAGAGTTTCTTCGACATATCTCACAGTTACACCAAATGAAAATTGCTGTGTTAATTTTCTGGAGAACGTTAATCCAACTCCAAGATCGCCGTACTTAAAATATTCGCCTGTTCCATTAGGCTGAAACTCAGTTGTTTTCTGCATTGCGGGGGTGTTGAGTGAAATAACACTTAAGCCAAGAGCGTTATTGCCGCCAAAGCGGTAAACACCGCCAAAAAATTCATGGTTCAGGTCAACAAGCCACTCAGTGTGCGAAAAATGCACACCGTTCTCTTCAAACTGCATGAGTCCTGCCGGATTCCAGTACAGCGCAGTAACGTCATTAGATACAGCAATAAATGTTTCGCCCATACCTGTAGCTCTTCCGCCAACGCCAATTTTAAGGAATTGCAGCGATGATGTTCCGGCACGCTGGTTACCAAGCTGGGGAATAAGCTGAGAGTAACTTACACCTGACGCAATCAATAGAAAAAGTAATATGTATGTAATTTTTTTCAAACTCTTAATAATACTGCAGAAAATTACTATTCGATTATCTTAATTGCCACGACCTTTAGGTCGTGGTTGAGGTTATTTTGTTTTTTCGGCTTTAGCCGCTAATTATACTTTTGTTATGGGCTAAAGCCCAAATTATTTCTATTTTCTATCCACGACCTAAAGGTCATGGCAACACTTGTATCAAATCAATTTCTAAATGAACAAATACTATTTTCATTACAAATGGAATCTATATCACAGTTTCAATATCTCATATTTCATTATTTAGTACTGGAACGAAATACCAAATCTTAACTGGCGCGGTGAAAGGAACCTTGCCGGATTATACGGATACGGTGAAAGCGGCGCCTGAAGATCAGGATACAGCGGGTCATTCCACCCGTTCGGTGTTGCATCGCCGTATTCATACGCTTTGCCTGTCACAGGATTAATAATTGCCGCATTCTTTATGTTAAAAATATTCGTTACTTCAAATGTTAATGTCAGTTTCATGTTCTTGAAACGGAAATACTTATCAATGCTCATATCCATCCAGTACCAGTTTGCAGCAAGCTGGCTTAAGGGATTGTTGATATCCGATTCATATTCCGGTCTGCCGTTGCTTAAATAACCCACGAGTATTTGTGGTGTGTAACGCTTACCTGACTGGAAGAACGCGCGGAACTTGAATGAAATATC
>JBHEKV010000076.1:0-18737 GCA_041859235.1 Ignavibacteria bacterium
AGAATCAGCCAGCATTACGATCCCTGTTTCTTTTGTTTGTGGTTTTGGTCCCGGGTAGCGGTAAATATATTCATGGGTCGTGTCTATCTCACCCTCTTCTGTTCTGGCCTTCTCGTAGAAATATGACACCAAGTTTGTACCATGATGCATAGGGATAAAATTAATGATCTCACGGGGAAGACGAAATCTTTCAGCAAGTTTTATGCCGTTTTTCACATGCGCTATGATCATTTTGGCACTCAGTGAAGGGTTAAGTTCTTCGTGTTTGTTGGAATCCATTTGATTTTCAACAAAGTAATCCGGATTTACTATCTTCCCGATATCGTGGTAATAACATCCAACACGGGCCAGTATCTGATTTGCGCCAATCTCCTTGGCTGCCTGTTCTGATAGATTGCCCATTATTATTGAATGGTGGAAAGTACCGGGTGCTTTTGATGAAAGATCCCGAAGAAGCGGATTATTAAAATCACTAAGCTCTAAAAACACCAGATCTGTTGCCACGCGAAAAACTTTCTCGTAAAAAATAAGCAGCCCATACGCCAGAATTGGAGAAAGAATGGCGTTTAGTCCGGCACCTATCAGCTGGCTTTTAACCATATTTATATCATCATATCGCTCCAGTCCAATAGCAGTTATTGCGGCAAAATAACCGATCAGGATATATATCATTGAAACAAAGATCTGTGAGCGTTTCTTTATATCTCGAACTGAATATACTACCAGTACAGATGCTGCGAAATTCGGGATGAGAATATCATAGTCACCGCCTCTTACAGCGGATACAAGTATACAAATGATTATTATAGCGTAAACCGCAACACGCGAATCAAAAATAATTGTAAGCAGCATTGCTGCTACCGGTACAAATATGATGTACTCAATAGGATAGTTGATCTTCAGCTGAAGGCTTAAGTAAGAAAGCAGGCATTGGAGTAAAATAATAGTTGAAATCAGGATCAGCTTCAGATTATCTTCAAAGATCTTAAATCTCATCTTGTAAAGGAAAATGCCCAGGAGGAAAATCATCAGCATAACAAAAAGTAAACGGCCAAGCTGCTGAAGGTAAAAATCACTCGAACCCATTTGTTCATTCCTGATCCTTTTATATGACTCCAGTTTCAGCTTTGTTGCTTCATTTATTGGCTCATGTTTACTGATAATTCTTTCATTTTCCCTCACAAGCCCGAATGTTTTGGGAACCGCCTCAGTTACTGATGTTAGTATCTTCTGTGTTTCAGGTTCATTATATATATAGTCAGGGTAAATGTAAAGTTTTGCTATTTTGAAAGAAACACCTGCAAGTTCAGGATTCTTATAATAACTTGTGAAGTCATTATTAAGTATCTTTTCAACCTCGGATATATCTCTTACTTCAGAAATGTCTATGCTCTCTTCGACTTTGTTTTTGATAAACGATATCTTTCCGGATGTAATTGATGATTTGGGCAGATCTATAATTTTCTTATCATAAACCTGGTTAAGAGACTGGATTATCTTCTTCTTAAATGCGTCTGAGCCGGCAGGATTATTTAATGTGCTCCTTAAACTGCTCCATTCCGCTTCTGTTAGTGTAAAACTAAGTTCTGATTTCAGCTTATTGAGCGATTGTTCTGTTGTGGTACGTTTTTCTTCGGGAAGAGACTTTTCCTTTTCGAATTCGTTTTCGTAGTCTGTTATCCGGGTAAGCTTCGCGAATTGCGAGTTGATTGAATCAAGCCAGTTGGCCGACCCATTTCGGCTGATATTAATATCAAAAACAGGGTACACTTTAGAAGAGGCGTCTTCGACCTCTTTTTTGTAAACTGTCTCACTTTTATATACAGGGAAACTGAATGGCGCAATAAGATCTTCTTTGCTCCATACCATTCCCGTCATATAATCTGTTTCTATTGTTTCATATTTGGGGAACATTACAGTTATTAATATTACTGTAATAAAGGCAACGAAGAATTTTACCGTTTTATCAGTTTTAAACTCTGTTTTATTTTTGCTGAGTTTTGCCAAATTTTGTATGATGTTTCCGGACTAAATTAACAATAAAATTGTTTTCTATGTGTCCAGATATAAAGGTACAGTTGCAATGACTCTTTAAGCCGCAAATATATCTCCGGTACAAAAAAACAATCAAACTAACTTACTTCGTAGGAAGTTGAGTATTTTGTTTTACCGTCAACAAACTGGCTTAAGATCCTGGTAGTAAGGCTGTAAATAGTATCATCCATCTCATCTTCCAGTCCTTCAAATTCAGCTTCATCTTTAAGAATATAAACTTCTGTAAAACTGTTAGTTTTATTCTTATCTTCTACAACCATATAATTATGGTCAGTATTTGACTTCATGTAAGCTTCAAGTTCTTTGATTGTAGCCAGGTAATCATCCCTCTTTTCGGGATGAACATCGTAATTTATTTGAAATAATATTCTGCTCATAACAACGTAATATAATTTTCTCATTTTTTAATTGAAAGTGCAAAAATTCTTGATATTGGAAATAATACTCTATCAATATGATATAAGAACTACGAATCATTATTAAGCCAAATCTCTTTCCTGAACATAATTGTACTGCAAAACATTCACAAAAAGTACTCTTCCTAATTACTGTTATTTAACAGTTTAAACTATTTTCCTGATATTTATTAAATGGTTTTTTTATGTTCTGCTTTTTGTTAACTTTGTAAGTATAATTGATTAAAAATCAGATACGTATTGTCAAATAAATATCCAATAGAATAAGTACAGAACACATACATAGTAATTCTGAAACCGGAAGCGGCACCAAAAGAAACTTAAGATATTTACTCATCCTTTCATTGGGTGCATTAGGAGTTGTTTATGGAGATATAGGAACAAGCCCTCTATATGCATTAAGAGAATGTTTCAATCCGAACCATGGCGTAGCGCCTACAGAAGAGAACATACTGGGAGTACTTTCACTTATATTCTGGTCACTGGCCTTGCTGATATCTGTTTGGTATCTGCTTGTCATAATGAGAGCAGATAATGAAGGCGAAGGAGGAATTCTCGCTTTGATGGAGTTGGTTAAGCCATCAGAAAAGAAGTTCATATATTTCGTTATAATCACTGTTGGTCTCTTTGGAGCTTCTTTGTTATACGGTGATGGTATCATTACTCCTGCAATTTCCGTACTAAGTGCAATGGAAGGTCTAACCATTGCGTCACCATTTTTTGAACATCTTGTAATTCCTCTTACCTTAGGAATATTATTTATACTATTCTTTCTTCAGAAAAAAGGCACTGCAAAAGTCGGTATAGTTTTCGGACCGATCACTCTGCTGTGGTTTCTTACTTTGGCGGTTCTTGGTTCAATTTCAGTGGTTGATAACCCGCATATTTTCGAAGCCGTTAATCCGGTTCATGCGTATACATTTTTTATAAACAATGGCTTTCACGGCTTTGTGATCCTTGGTTCAGTTTTTTTAGTAGTTACCGGAGGTGAAGCTCTTTATGCAGATATGGGTCACTTTGGAAGAAAACCCATAAGAATAGTGTGGTATACTATAGTGCTTCCCTGCCTTTTGTTGAACTATTTTGGACAGGGAGCATTGCTTCTAAGAGAGCCTGAATCAATAACTAACCCATTTTATCATCTCGCGCCTGAATGGGCGCTCTATCCTTTGGTAATATTGGCTACTTTTGCAACAGTAATAGCATCACAGGCAGTGATCTCAGGTGCGTTCTCACTTACCCAGCAGGCTCTTCAGCTTGGTTTTCTTCCCAGGCTGAGGATTATTCATACTTCAAAAGATGAGCGGGGCCAAATTTACATACCACAGCTGAACTGGCTTCTTTTTATCGCTACAGTAATTCTTGTCCTGCAATTCAGAAACTCAAGCAATCTTGCCGCGGCTTACGGCATTGCTGTAACTTTAACTATGGTTATTACTTCGTTTCTTGCCTTTTTCGCAATGAGAAAATGGAGATGGCCTGTAATAGCCGCTATATTACTGACTGCAATTTTCATTACATTTGATCTTTCGTTTTTCCTGGCAAATTCATTAAAACTTCTGCACGGCGGTTGGGTGCCTTTGGTTTTGGGAATAGCTGTATATTTTGTAATGACTACATGGAATTGGGGCAGAAAAAACCTTCAAAGAAAAATTGAAGAGCAGACCCAGCCTATTGAAGGATTCATTGACGAGGTAATGAGTACCAGAGTTGTAACCACACCCGGTACTGCTATCTATATGTCAAGCAATTTTCGCGGCACACCCCCGGCACTGATAAAGAACTTGAAGCATAACCGGATACTGCATAAACAGATAATTGTATTAAGCATAATCTATCAAAAGATTCCCCGTGTAAATACCGAAGAAACCATAGAAATTCTCAATCCAACTGAAGGATTTTTCAGGGTTGTTGCGTATTACGGGTTTATGGATAACGCGAACATAAAGGAAATTATAGAAATTCTCAACAAAAAAAATATCCAGATAAGAATGGACCGCACCACATTCTTTCTTGGCCGTGAATTACTTGTCGTAAAAGATAAAGTTGGGTTCACCAGATTCAGAAAAAAGATGTTCACAATTCTATCTAGTAATTCTCAAAGAGCAACTGAATTTTTCGATATTCCGACAGACAGGGTATTTGAAGTTGGTTCACAAATAGAGATTTAACTAATATCCTGCCGCTCTCACCTGATCTTCATCCATCCCGAAATAATGAGCAATTTCATGAATAAGCACTTCTTTGATCTTACTTTTCAATTCTGCTTCTGTATTGCAATATCTTTCTATATTTTTTTGAAACAAAATGATCCTGTCAGGAGTCGTATTCATATAGTATGTATTTCTGCTGGTATAAGGCACACCGGAATAAATTCCGAGTAAAGAGTATTTGTCCTTCAGTCCTACACGCCCAAGATCCGCTTCAGTGGGATATGGCTCTACCATAAAAGCCAAATTCTCTATCTTATCTTTAAATGGCCCCGGTATCCCATGAAGCGCTTCTTCCATCATTTCACTGAAATGTTCCTCACTTACCGAGATCATTTTATATCCTCACCTGTAAATGGCTGCGTAATATTAACTATCCTGAACTTTTCGCTGTACTTGAATTTATTGGTATATTGAGAAAGATGTACTTTTACCCACTTTTGCATACTATCATGATCATGGAACTGCGAGCGGTGTGCTTCAATAAGTTTGATCTTGTTATTGATCTCTCCGGTAATATTTTCATAGTGATTTGGTCTATCACATCCAAAGAACCAGAACTTACTTACAGAATGTGTTTCTCCGGGGAGTAAATACCTGTTCCTGGCTGCAAAAACTGCGTCAAAAACGGCTTCGGAAATTACACGGTGATCTCTGTGCAGCAAGTTTACACTTTCAAACGTCCTGTTAGAAGGATCAAATGAGAAAATAATTTCCGGTTTTACTTTCTTGATAACCAGCGCGATCCGCTCTCTTAACTTATCATCATACTTCAAATAGCAGTCTCTGTAATTAAGGAAAAAGACTTTCTTTACTCCAAGCAGACTTGCGGCTTTTAATTGCTCTTTATGCCTGGATTTAACCCTTTCGGAACGCGGCTTATGGCCGATCTTGAATCCATTTTCGCCGTTTGTTGCCACTAAAAAATATATCTCATAGCCCTGCTTTTTGAATTTGAACATAGTTCCGCCGCAGGAAAATTCTATGTCATCAGGGTGTGCTGATACAGCGAGTAACTTCTTATTTTGTGTGGTACCTGTCAAGTTTAAATGTCTCTCCTAGATATAATTTTCTCACCATTTCATCGCCGGCAAGCGCCTCGGAAGAACCCTGCCGGAAAATTTTTCCTTCTATGAGGATATAGCCTCTATCGACTATTGAGAGCGTTTCGTGAACATTGTGGTCGGTGATGAGGACACCAATCCCTTTATTCTTTAGTTTTGCCACAATTTTCATTATTTCTTCAACTGCAATTGGGTCAATTCCCGCAAACGGCTCATCCAGGAGTATGAATTTAGGATCGGAGGCTATCGCCCTTGCTATTTCAGTTCTTCTTCTTTCACCGCCTGAGAGCACAAAACCTTTACTGCCTGCAATATGAGTAATTCCGAACTCTTTCATAAGTTCGTTTGCTTTATCTTCCCTCTCACTCTTATCCAGGGCCATAAATTCAAGTACAGAATAGATATTCTGGTATACAGACATCTTCCTGAATATTGAAGCCTCCTGCGGAAGGTAACCTATACCAAGCCTGGCTCTTTTATACATCGGTTCATTTGAAATGTCCTCACCATCAAGCAGGATATCTCCGGAATTGGGCTTGATCATTCCCGTTATCATATAGAAAGTTGTTGTTTTACCGGCGCCGTTTGGCCCAAGTAAGCCAACAATTTCCCCCTGCTTTACTGATACAGAAACGCCGTCAACAACAGTGCGCTTACTGTATTGTTTAATCAGGTTATTTGCCTTAAGTACAGATGGCACTATCTATTTTTCCTTATTTCTTTGATCCTATTCAATATATTTTCAAGAATATCGCCGCTTTTACCGGTCAGAGTTTCATTAAGCTCACGTGAAATAGCAGTTGGTTTGATATTAATTTCCACAACATACGCGCCGGCTCTCCTTGCAATTATAGGCAGCATTGCAGCGGGATAAACCTCCGCAGAGGTGCCAATCGAAAAGAATACATCAGACTCTGCCGCCTTTTCTTCGGCATATCTCAGTTCTTTCATGGGAAGCATTTCGCCAAACCAAACGACATCAGGCCTTATAAGACCGCCGCATTTTTCGCATTTCAACACTTTTTTTTCACACAGGTCTATATCTTCATAAAATGTCCGGCAATCAATACAGTAGTTTCTTTCAATGTTACCATGAAGTTCAGTAACTTTTTTACTGCCTGCCCTGAAATGCAGGTTATCTATGTTCTGAGTAATAAGGTCAAAGTTTGTAAAAACTTTCTCCATTTCGGCTAATGCAAAATGACCTTTGTTTGGAGCAACTTCCCTCATGATTTCACGTCTGTGCTGATACCAGCTCCATACAAAATCCGGATCGCTCATAAACGCTTCAAAGTTGGCAAGCTGCTCAGGTCTGAATTTCTCCCAAATTCCCCCGGGGTCACGAAAAGTTGGCACACCGCTTTCAGCGGATACACCGGCACCCGTAAGCACAGTAACGTTTCTTGCATCCCCAAGATTTTTCAGAAATTCAGGAGTAAGATCCATTATTGTCTTACTCTTCTGATGACTGTCAACATATCCTTGACTGCATTTTCGAGACCTGTAAAAGCAGCGCGTGCAATTATTGAGTGACCTATACTTACTTCATCTATTTCAGAAATATTGGCAATCGCCGTAATATTAAGATAATTCAATCCATGTCCTGCATTGACACCTATACCCAGCTCCTTAGCCAATTTAGCAGTCTGGCTTATTTTTTCAAGTTCAGCAAGTACTTCCAGCGGATCACTCAGCAAACCGTACTTACCGGTGTGGATCTCAATCATATCAGCACCCATTTCAAGTGCCTGGTCTACACTTTCTGGATTTGGCTCAATAAACACACTTGTTCTTATTCCGGCATCTTTCAGTTTTTCAATAGCAGGAGTAACTTTGAATTCGGCAGCAACAAGGTCCAGCCCCCCTTCTGTTGTGAGTTCCTGTCGTTTTTCAGGAACCAAAGTTGCCATATAAGGCTTTATCTCACATGCAATTTTAACCATTTCATCTGTAGCTGCCATTTCAAGATCAAGCTTTGTTTTAACCGTATCTTTCAATATCTGAACATCTCTATCAACAATGTGCCTCCTGTCTTCTCTTAAATGACAAACGATACCGTCTGCTCCTGCCAATTCACATATATATGCAGCGAAAACGGGATCCGGCTCTTTTTCCATTCTAGCCTGCCTTAAAGTTGCGATATGATCAATATTAATACAAAGTCTCATTGCCGTAATAATTTAATTTGTAAATAGTTTTATGAATGCATCTATTCCTATACCGTATGATTGCGACTTATATCTAAGCACAGATATCACGTCAACAAAGATCATAACAGCCCAATGTACAAGAAAGCAATAAATAAATGAATTGGCCCTCCAGGCCTGAACACCCAGAATAAGCCCCGCAAAAATGGAGGCAAAAGTCTCAATATCGGGTTTACCTCTGTGTAATATAAAGAACGGTATCATCTGGATAAAAATTGCATAAAAACCAAATCTTTGCTTAAGGCCAAACAGCATATAACCCCTCCAGAAAAACTCCCAGGCAAGCATATAAAAGCCGACAAACAGTTCATAATAGAAAAGAACCGAAATGTTTTCCCTTACAAACGGTCCCCCCTGAGGGTAAGTTCTTGCGAAACTTTCATTACCTGATGCGATCCAAAGAAATGGGAGCATGAAAACCACAAATAGAAGCGAAGATTTCAGTCCGAATTTATAATCTCCAAGTCTGAATCCGTAATCCGATGGTCTACCTTTTAAAACCAATGGTATTAGTATCATCGGGATTATGAACATTAGAAATCCATCAGCTGAACACCAGTACAGGAAAGAGTAGAATTTATCATCGCTGGTATCATATACTTTCCTGAAGAAATTGGGAGAAGCATAGTGCATAGAAAGGAAAGTAATTACAGCTACCGAAATAAAGACAAATGTTTCTTTGAAACTTAAGGTCTTAATTGCTGACCAAAGTGAATTTAATTCTGCTTTTAATGAATTCAAATATTACTTAAATGATTTAATATTTCTTTTTTATTACGTATTGAATCGTTTCAGGTTTTACAGATATCACTGTACTTCCCGGGGGAATATCAAATACCGGCGCAAGTGAACCTGTCGAATCTGATAATATCTTACGGTAATCTATATGCGCTTTGATTTTATTTCCTTCTATTCCCGCAAGCTGATTTACACCACCTTTTAGCTGAACTGTGACTGATTGAGGTATCAGCAGCACCTCTTTATCATCCGGAAGTTCAGTAACTTTGATTTCAATGTTTGCAAATTCTTTTTCAGCTGTTGGCTCAATATTTACTTTAAGGTCAAGTTCATTTTGTGAAAACCAAAGAATATTTGAAAGGCTATCAGAGACATTTATTTTCCTGGAAATTCCCGCATTTACTTTATCAAACACCATATTTCTGGTATTAAGGCGGTCAAGCATCCTCAAAATATCAATTGCTCCACCTATTTTTATGCTGTCAGGCTGAAGCTCCGGTTTACCAACTACTTGGTATCCATCCATACAGTTGATCTGAAGATTAGGAATTATCTTTACATATTTTTCTTCATAGCTTTCTATTTTAACATACAGAGTCTCAGGTGAGACACCGATTATCTGAAGATTCTGACTCAAGCCCAGATTATTATCAAGATATTCTTTTGTAAGAATGATGAACTGGTCCTTTTTCTTTGCATTTATATCATATGTAAATTCCTGTTTAAAGGAAGTAAACAACCTGATAAGATTCCAGCCAACTCCCCGGAATTTCACATCTATATTCAGAGGAATATTTCCGGATACCGCAAAGGGTTTATTTATGTTGATCTTGACCGGGACTGTTTTTTCTATCTCAAAGGTTTGGTTTAAATTCAAACTTATCCACAACACTGCGGATAACAGGAATGAAGCGATCAAAATGTGATATTTGAATTTAAACATTCTTGAAGTGATTGTATTTGTGCAAATATCAGTATATTATTTATTTGTTTAAATCCTAAAATTGTCTCACAAAAAAGCCGGTATCTAAACCGGCTTTTCTATTTCTATCTGATATTCAACTTTTCTCTCCAGTTTTCATCACTGGGCTCATTTTGAGCTGTAGAGTGGATCTGTACAAAATCTCCAAAGCCTGAGCTATTATCCATAAACACAAAGATAACACCACCCTGCAGCTTATTGTATGTCCATATTTCATATGCCCGGGTGGAACCTTCATACGGAAATCTTTCGATTTCATCATACTTACCGTATATTGCGTAAATCCTTCCCCTGTCAGTTTTCCATCCTTCCCGCAGATCGCTCTTGAAATTTTTATTTGCAAAATCTATACGCGAAAAGTATTCTTTTTTTGTCAAATACGGAGCAATTCCCTTCCAATACTTGAACATATACATTCTTTTTTCATCAAGTTGTTTGAGCGATTCATATCTTTCTTTCTGCTGATCGCTCATCAGGTAAATAGCTTTATTAAAGTCATCATCAACCTGTTTTTCAGTCATTTTTGCGTATTCACTGAGCAAGTATTCATTTTCTGCATCCGTCAGCACTTGGCTACCGGTATTTGTATCACTGCTGAAAACATAGAAATACTTATAAGCTCTCAGTAACTCCTTATCATTACTATCATGCAGTTTTACAAAAAGCTGATAGCTGTTTGATGGAAGTCCTGTAATATCAACTGAACCGTATTCAACTTTTGATTCCGATTTCAGCTCATATTTCCTTGTATTGGTCTTTATCTCTGAGCCATCTTTATTGGCAATCGTCACAGATATTGAGTAATTATCTCCCAGTTCCTGTTTGTTCAGGTTATAAAGCTCGAGATAATAGAATAACTTAGAAAGATTGTTGCCGAATAAGTTGCCCGGATTAGGAGTAACCTCAAGAGTGTTCTTGTAAAACAGGCTGTTTTCGTCTGTGCTTTTGGTGATGCCGGTGCTGAGTTCGATCGTACTCATCATCAGCTTACCTTCCTGAAATGATCTCAGAAGTACTTCCTCTTCGGCGGAATTGGTTTTTGAAGCATCATTAAAATCCGAGGCTATCATCTTCAGAACATAAGTTCCTGAATCAAGCAGAAGGTTAATCTGTCCTGTCAGTTTGAAGTCTTTTCCGCTTCCCGAAGTATCCGCAACTGTAACCGGGATCTTGAAATCCTTCGCAACAATGGTCTTTCCTGAAGTTTTATTTATAACATCAAGCTGGAGCTTACCGCTGGCTTCGTAACCTGAAGTGTTTTTTACAAATACGAGTTCAGCGGACGGGAATGAATAATAGAGCTCAAGGTATACTTTTGTACCTTCATACCTGAAAATTGCATAGTCATATTCAAATGATAAATTGGGTTGAGCAGCTGCAGCGGAATTCAGCAGTAAAAAAAAGAGGATTTTGTAAAAAGTTCGGTTGAGCATATTTTTAAAATATTAGTAACAGAAAATGCCATTCACATACGTAAATGGCATTTTCATTTTATAAATTATAATAATGATGAACTAGAAGCCCATTGTGAATGAAAACCACTGGTTGGGCTGGAACTTCTCTGTCATTCTGTATGAATAATCAAGTCCAAGTTTTACTGTTCCAAAAGGATACTGTAAACCTACACCAAATGATGGTCCAAAGAGATTCTGGTCTTTCTTTGTAAGTCCATCTTCAGCTTTGTAGTCAGGTGTGAAGGCATAGGCGCCTCTTAAGAATACATAGTTGTTGTAATTGTATTCCAAACCAACTCTGTATTCATCACTTGAAAAGTTATTATTCTGGAATGTTGTTGAGAACTGCACATTATTTTTCTTTCCGATTGGCACATCATAAGATATACCTAATTCAAGTGTTGTTGGAAGTGAAAAATCCTGCAGAGTAACTCTTCTTGGTTCCGGGGTAGATCCGGAAGGAGTTCCGTATGGTTCATAATACTGGTCAAGACCACTACCGTCAAAAGTCATTGAAGGTCCGAAGTTTTTTAATGCTACACCAAACTTCAGGCCTGATTTTCCGGCAAGATACTGAAGACCGAAATCAACCGCGAAACCGGTTGATGATACTGTAAGTATCTGCTCGTATATAATTTTAACAGTAGCTCCAAACAGTATCTTATCAGACATTTTTCTTGCATAAGAAATTGATGTTGTAAGATAGGTTGGCGACCATACTTCTCCTGTACCGTTGGGACTTTCAAGAGTTGTCACAAGCTCATCTCCGAAACTGAGAGATTTAAGACTTGCGCCTATTACCCCAAGATTTCCCATATCAACGGCACCGGCAACATAGTTAATGTTAATATCTGCAATATACTTCATGTGTGAAGCCAATACTTCGGTCTTATTGTTCATCAATGATAGACCGGCAGGATTCCAGTACATAGCATCAACACCTGAAATTGAAGAGATCATTGAGCCGCTCAGTGAGGTGCCCCTTGACCCCACCGGAATCAATAATTCCGGTGCTGCAGAAGTACCGTATTTACTACGGTCTCCTGCAAAACTAATGCTACCAAACAGCAGTGTAAATATCAATGCTGATTTAGCAGCGGTTTTTATTTTATGATATAATTTCATTTTTTTAAGCTCCTTATTGATTTATTTACAATACTGTTTAGAACGAGTCAATTCTTTCTTCCGGAGTGAAGATCGCCAACTTAATAGTTTTTGTTCCAATTCCGGGGGCATCTATAAATGCTATATATATTCCGCTTGCTACCGGAATTCTATCAGTATTTGTCAGATCCCAATTGATCGATGTTGTATTATCATCTTTGTTGATCTGCCTTACAAGATTTCCATTCAATGAATATATAAAGATCGTTGCCGATTTAGGCATATTCATGAATTTCACAAATCTGTCAAACGGACTTGTTTCCTGTGCATGTCCGCCGTAATACGGGTTAGGAACAACCCTTACAGTTGACAATTCACCTCTTGTAGACGCTAATTCAGTACTGCCAATTGTTGGAGCAGTTGTGTTCTGAGTTACTACCTCGGTTACTTTTCCGGGTGACTGCTGATACTGCAGCCTTGTATAAGGTACTATTTCAAGTACATCACCGTTGTTATAAGCCGGGCCGTTATTCAGTAATTTTGGTGTCCAGACATACTGAATATCCATCTGCCTGAACTGAGCAGAGAAACTGATATTCTTTGTTGTATAGAAAGTATTAGGATTCGGATCGTACGTTGAATACATAATGTAAACATACTCAATACCGCCATCTCCTGTAGCCTTCGGATTCCATGTTCCGCTGCTGTCACCATCAAAGAATGCAACATTTACCTGTCTCGGTGCAGTTGAATTTGTATCCTGCGGATCATCAATTTCAACCTTGAATGGAACATCTACGTAATCCTGGTATGGAGAGTTGATCACTGAACCTCTGTATCTGTATGCTTTTTGAGTCGTTCCAAAGGTAATCTTTACATTCTTTAAAGCGGACACTTTAAGGAATGCAAGATCTATCTTTGAATTATAACCGCTTCTGTATGCAGAACCTGATGGCCAGCTAAGACCCATTGATATGCTCTGCGGAGCAGAATAGTTGGCAAACAATGCACGGAGACTAGCTGTATCTGCACCTGCAAGATTCAGATTTCCTCCGGTGTAGTTCCAACCTCTGTTAAGAGACTGAGTACCCGCAGCCGGATCTTTGATTACACCATAATTCAGGCTGTTGATTGTATCAGCTTTAAACAAGAGTCCGTCAGCAATATATGCATTATTATCAAGCAATGACTTTCCGTACATGTTACCTAATATGGTATCAACCTGTGCGTTCTGGATCCTGACAACTTTCCAGGACGAATCTGACGTATACACCATTTTGTATGTAGCGGATATTATTTTCATAGGATCGATTACTATAGGATAGAAAACTTTATCAGGCCTGTTGATAGTAAGTGTATCCAGGTTTTTGTTGATGAAGTTTGTACCCATCATCGGGAAATTAGGTATAATGTTGATAAGCTGAGATGATACCGGATTTTCAAGAACTTTAAATGGTTTACCTGCATTCAGGTTAACGCCATAAGCAGTTACTGCAAACCTGTATGAAGTACCGTTAATGAAGAAATCGTTTACTCCGGTCGGGTATGCGTTTGATGTTAAAGTTATCACCCTTGAAATATTGTTATCATTACCGAAAGCAGTAGGTTTATATTCATCCTGTGTTGTACCGTTAGGCTGACCAACACGAACCGTATCATACACTAATTTGATTCCGTCAACGATATCATATACTGCGAGCAGAGTTCTGTCTGATTCATTATCCCCTGAAGTTCCCGGTTTTACCTGGTAAATATTGTAACCCTGGAATCTCCAGCGTCCTGTAAGTCCTAATGAGTCATAAACATCATATGATTCAGATCTTGAACCCCAGTATAATGAGATCTTTCCGTCGCCGTTTGCAACAGCGTTTACCTGCGGTGCAGGCGGAAGCGGTGTAGCTGCAAAGTTAGAATTATAGAATTTCTGAACTCTGGAACCTGCTTCAAGAAGTGCGCAAACGCTGAGGTTATTGGAGGCACCTCTTTCAATGAAGGCTCCAATTACAATAACCTGTGTATCCAAAGACTGCATAACAAATGGACCGCTTACCTGGAGAAAGCGTTTATCACCGGGTAAACTATCATACCATCCGGTTTTTGTACATGCATTGCCATTGTATTTGTAATTCGATGGTCCGCCTGTTGTCCAGTTGATCAACGGATTTGCGCAGCCTTCGCCATACTTCATAAAATTGTATGCATTTACAGCCTGGTCAGGATCGCCCAGACATGCATCAAGTCCATTTATAAATGTAGTGAAAAGTGAAAGCCCAACGGATTTATAACCAACAAGATTACCATATGGCAGCTTTGCGGTATCGTTCGGATCACCGGTGTAAACTATCGGGCTCTGAAGATATTTAAAACCTACAGCAGGTGGAGCTGTACCATAATCGATATCTTCATTATCCTGGTTGTAGCAAAAACCAATATTCTGTGTCGAATCGCATCCTACAGCATCGTCACCTGAATTTCCTAAATCCGGATCGCAGGCAATAGCCGTAAATGTGCTGTCCCAAACATCATTACTCTTGTTAATGATCTTCCATTTAACAAAATACATATTCAGAAGTCCGGGCGCTAAGAATGCAAATGAAGTTTGTTGTACTTCAGCGCCCATCGGCAGTGTACCGCCCGGCAATGAAAGCTCTGAAAAATGCTGGTTGTTGGTACAATTTGTATAATCCATAAACACACTCCAGATAATTTCATCCGGACGTGCGATGCTGTTTCCGATACCGGGTCTGTCACCATCAAATTCAGGCTGGTAACCAGGGATTCCGTTTACTTCTACATAAGGAGCACCAAGATCCACCGGCCAGCTTGCCCATGAATCATATATTATAGTATATGTTCTGCCGCCTGCCAGTTTCTGTCTTGTACCGCCGCTTACTAAGCTGGGGTCATTCACATTAACCTGGTATGCTTTAAGCCTTGGGTCAGAGCAAACCTGTGAACTGGGGACCTGTCCTACAACAGGGATATTACCCGGCGAAAAATGAGTATTGAACATTGAAGCGGCCAGCCTCAGGTCTCCGTTAACTTTAGCGCCAATATAGATACCTGTTGTGAAAATGGCTGTCAATCTCTGAGATGAAGCAGCAGGCCAAAGCATACCTGCCACACCGCTTGAAAATGTTATTTTATCATAGTTAAAATAACCGTCGCTCCTGAAAATAGCGTTGATGTTATTCACCTGAAGAAAGTTATTGTTAACACCGGCATTCATCCTTACCGGAGTATAACCCTTTCGTTCCTTTGAGAAAGTATCATTTACAGGGGCTAAGCAAATAACCCCTGTAATGATAAACATTAATATTTTAAATGTTATATTTTTCATATTTATTAACACTCCGATAATTAATTAAAGAATAATCTGAATCCGAGCCTTACCTGTCTTGGAGGTCCGTAGTTGTTGATTGCATGCGATCTGATCTTATAAAGCTCAACGCCCTGCTCGCCTACTGTATTTGCCCACTGTCTGCCCGGGTAACTATCCAGAAAACCTGTGTTTCCGGCTTCACCGGATGTTGCAAATACGTCATTGATAAGCTCCTGGTCGAGAACATTAATTGCAAGTATATAAAGATTTGCGTTTAACTTATCAAATATCTTGAAAGTTTTATCGATCTTCAGATCAAGCCTTAAGTTCCATGGTGAATAAGCTGAATTCAGCGGAGCAACTGGAGTGTTGCCTCCGGGTGATGTAACAACTTGCAATACATCATATGTATTGAGAGAAGGTGTATACGGTCTGCCGGAGTTAAAGCTGAACAACATGTTGAATCCTAATCTTGAAAGAACGCCGCCCATAAATCCTTTAGGCACGTCTGTGGTTCCCCACCTGTAGTCAAGTTCAATTGATCCTGTATGTCTCTGGTCATAATCCAAAGCTGTTGGGATCTTAGGCGGTTCATCACCGTTATAAGCAATGTTGCTCTGTGAGTTTACATTTGATCCTGTACCTGAAGCAAAAGACAAGCCATAAGAAATGGATGCTCTAAGCCTGTTGATCCTTCTAAGATCAAGACTGAAATCAACACCTCTTACTATACCAAAGTCACCGTTATCATATATAGCAAAACTATATGAATTATCCTGAGCTTTGATATTCTTTGCCTGAATAAGGTCTGAGGTCTCTTTGTAATAAGCTGTAAGACCCAGTGTTACGTAATCGCCTGCTGAGTGTTTTACACCAAGTTCGTAAGCGGTTGTTCTTTCAGGTTTAAGCAGCGGATTGTTAAATATTGTGAAATATCCAACGCCTCCGTCAGCTAAATCTCTGATAACCCTTTGGTTTTCATACAGGTTCTCTAATGCAGGAAGCTGAATGAATTTGCCGTACTGCGCATGAAATACTGTTTTGTCAGTGATCGGGAATGAGAAGCCGAGTCTTGGGCTAATTTCAATTGTCTTTTCAACAGTCTTGTAATCAGCAAGATCAAGCTGGCCATCTGCACCCTTTAAATTCTCATAATCAATAGGAACCAAAGTGTTTGGATCCATATAATCAACCCTGATACCAATGTTTGTATTAAAATAATTGAATTCCATCTTATCGAGGAAGTAGAATGCACCGATCCTTGGTTTCTTTGGACCTTCTGTTACATTCAATCCGTTAACAATGTAATCTTCTTCAATTTCATTTCCGTAAACATCGTATCCATAAGCTTCCATGAAGTTTGAATTCGCGCCATTCTCATCAATAACAGGATTATTAATTACATTTCCGCTGGTATTGATGTATTTGTTCGGATTGGGGAGCGAACCAAATCCAATTACATTTGCGTAGTAATTTCTTACTTTAAACTGTTTGTATTCACCACCGAATTTCAACTCGTGGTTACCAAGTTTCTTGGTTAAAAGCTGGTGAGTGAAATTGAGGTTGAATGACAAAGCCTGTGTTTTCTGTTTGTAATAATTTCCGCTGACTGTACCAGGATTTCTGAAAACCCTGTAGTTTGCTGAAGATGGAACTGTGCCGCCCATTCCGTTAATTCCTGGAACGGTGTTAGTATCTCCGTATGCCAAAATCGAAGGATAAAGGTATCCATCTTCACCCGGTAAGCTCTGAACGAAGTCATCTACAAAAAAGATTCCATCGCCTTCTTTATATGAACTCTCAAGATAAGAAGCCTGGAGGTCATAAAAAGTCTTTGAACCGAATAACTGATTTATTTTAACATAACCCTGCTGGTTATTGTGTTTTACCAACGGATTGTGATATGAATTGAATTTTCCGAATGAACCAAGCCATGTTCTTGAAGTCTCTTCATTACCAAAATATCCGCCTGTCAAAGTTAAGTTCAGCTTACCTTTTGTCATTTCGCTGATACTGATAATTGTTTTACCTGTCCATGACTGTCCATTCCTTGAAAAATTAGGAAGAATTCCGTCATCGGCCCATAATTTAGCTACATCCTGGCTGACAGGCTGATCGACTAGTTTAAAATTCTTCTCATAACTTCCGAAAATTGACCAATATTTGCTTAATTTTTTCGTAGGAATTACCGGTCCGCCAAGGCTTACGCTGTATATGTTATACCCCTGGGAAGTTGTGTTTATGTAATCACCGGCAATAACATCCGAGATAATTTCTACTGAACCGGTATAGCTTGGTGAAGATTTTGTTGTAACGTTGATAACACCGCTGAGTACGTTTCCGTATTCCGCGCTGAAACCGCCTGTTAATACCGCTAATTCCTGCAATGCTCCGTTCGAAACATTTGCCGTGGATCCTCTATCAAGCGGATTATTAGTAACAACACCATCAATAATAATCTGGGTTTCGCCGTTTCTTCCGCCCCTGATATTGATGTTCTGTCCTTTTTCATCCTGAACTACACCGCTGGTTTTAGCTACAATGTTTTCAATACCCCTGATACCGGTGTTTTCAATAAATTCTGTATTGATGATCTTCCCGCTATTATCAACAACTTTTCTTTTTGCGATAATAACAGTTGTATCCAATACAACACCGCCCTGTGACATTGTAAAATCAATGTTCGCCGTTATACCAACACTTACGCTGATATTTGACTGAATCTGTGCATCATAGCCAACATAAGTACACTTAACCGAATATGTACCAACAGGTACGTTCAGTATAGCGTACTGCCCGTTTTCATCTGTACCGCTTCGCAATTGAGTACCCTCAACTTCGACCCTGGCACCGATCAACAGTTCACCCTTATCATCTCTCACTACTCCGGCAATCTTACCGGTTGTTTGAGAGATAAGATCTACTGTGGCAATTGTAAAGACAAGAAGAAGGGCTAAGAAGAAATGGTTAAATAGCCTCATTTATATTACCTCCGATTTGTTATTCAAGAAGAACCCCGATATTCTTAACCAGGGTTCTTCTTTATTATTGTTTATTTAACTAAAATCATTTTCTTTGTTTCGGTAAAACTGCCGGCCTTGAGAGTATAGAAATAAATTCCGCTGGCCAGATTTGACGCGTTAAATTTGACCTCTTTTACACCGGCTGAAACTAATTCATCTTTA
>JBHEKV010000184.1:0-3114 GCA_041859235.1 Ignavibacteria bacterium
TTATTTTAGGAATCAATTCAAACAGGGGAAATAATTATAGTCCATTCTTACCATTAATTTTAAGAGTCAAACTCTAAAAAACGAAATAAGGAGAAATAAATAATATGCCTAGAAAATCAATAATAGCAGCCGGATTCGTCGTGCTGCTTTCAATAATCTTCGGAGCTGTACTTATAGCTAATTTCAGCGGCGTTAAATTAGTTCACTCTGATTCGCAGGTGGAGTTCAATACCACACCGCCTATCACAGTTAACCCGAATGTAAAAAGCTTGAATGATGCTTTCATAGAGATAAGCAAGACTGTTACACCAACAGTTGTCTATATCGAAGTGAAATCAGGACAGAAGCAGCCTGAAAATAACCAGCAGCCGCAGGATCCCAACGATCCGTTCAAATTCTTCTTCGGTCCCGACGGCCAGATGCCTGACCAGGGTCCCCAGATGGGAAGCGGTTCCGGCGTGATAATTTCAAAAGATGGTTATATAGTAACAAATAATCACGTTGTAAAAGGCGCGGGCGAGCATGGTATTAAAGTAGTGCTTACCGATAAGCGCGAATTCGATGCAAAAGTCGTAGGACTAGATGAAAACACTGATCTTGCGGTAATCAAAATTGAAGCAAATGATCTGCCCGTAATGTCAATGGGCAATTCAGATAATCTGCAGGTAGGTGAGTGGGTTTTGGCTATCGGTAATCCGTTAGGCTTAAATTACACTGTTACCGCAGGTATTGTAAGCGCAATGGGCAGAAATATCGGCGTTAACGGCGGAGGTTATGCAATTGAGAATTTTATTCAGACAGATGCAGCTATCAATCCGGGTAACTCCGGCGGTGCATTGGTTGATGTAAACGGTCAGCTTATTGGAATAAACAGTGCAATAAAAACAAATACCGGTTATTACCAGGGATATGGCTTTGCAATTCCCGTCAATATTGTAAAATCAGTTTCACAGGAACTCATTAAGTCAGGTAAAGTGGTACGCGGCTATATAGGCGTACAGATACAGACAGTTGATGAAACTATGGCAAAGGGTCTTGGTTTGGATAAAGCAAAAGGCGTACTTGTTCAGAGCGTACAAAAAGGCGGCGGCGGCGATGAAGCAGGCCTGCAGGCAGGCGATGTGATACTTTCAGTTGACGGTAAAGAAGTTAACGCTTCAAACGAGCTTCAGGTTATTATCAATAGCAAACGCCCAGGTGATATAGCAAAGCTTACTGTTTTCAGAGATGGCAAAACAATCGAGAAAGATGTAACTCTTAAGCCAAGGGCTGAAGAAGAGAAACAGACATCCATGAACAATAACAAGGAAGAAGGAAGCAACAAGGGAGTTTCTTCAACTTCCATAAATTCACTTGGAATGGCTGTTCAGGATGCGCCATCATCTCTTAAGGAAAAGTACAATATTTCAGGCGGCGTTGTGGTAACATCGGTTGAAAGGATGTCCGAGTCATTTTTGCGCGGTTTGTCTGAAGGAATGGTAATAGTTGAGGCAAATAAGAAGAAAATAAACGATGTTAAGGACCTGACCGACGTAATTAGTGATAAGAAGTCTGGTGACCCCATTCTGCTTAAGGTAGTTGATAAGAGCGGACAGGAACGAATAGTAGCTTTAAAAATTCAATAAGAAGGCTTTTTCAGGGGAAAATGGCATGAAAAGTGCCATTTTCCTCACTTTTTAATATCACGGGTTTACAGTATAGGTTGTATTGACATTAAAAACATTTATAATTAACTTTGCATAAGTATTTTAGAGATAAAACCAGTAAATGACGAAAGTTTACATAATAATATTAAGCCTATTCTTTGTCTTCGGCACTTTAAAAGTGAGCGCCGATAATAAAGAACAGCTGGTGGATCTTAAGGGTAATCCTGATAAGTTCGAACTCAATCAAAATTATCCCAATCCATTCAACCCATCTACACAACTTTCGTATGATCTGAAGACCGATGGCAACGTTAAATTAACAGTTTTTAACCTTGTCGGACAGTCTGTGCGGGTTTTAGTTGATGGCTATCAAACTGCCGGATACTATGAAGTTACATTCGATGCTAACGATCTGCCCGCAGGCATTTACCTCTATAAACTGCAAGTCGGGGACTATTCTTCTGTAAAGAGAATGACCCTGGTTAAGTAGTTTACCCGTAATTCTTACGGCCGAAATACTTATCATTTATTAACATTTTCAAAAAATTTACCATGGGGGTAATTTAATGATTAAATTCATTACCAGATTTGTATTTACTGTTTTTGCAGTTTTGCTTTCAGCTTCAACCGTCCTCGCACAAAATTCAAACTTATACGTTATAGATAGCTTTGGTGATCACACAATGCCCGGTTGGTATTCAGGCGGCGATCTTTCAATGAAATATTCTCATAAAGAGGATAACCTCGAAAACGGCTACGGCGTAATTTCCTCATCAACTAAGCAGATCACACCGAATTCGTTCGCGGGCCTCATCAGAAAAGAAGAAAAACTTCAGGTAGCTGAAAATAACATACTTTCAGTGATGTTACAGGGTATCAATAACGATATGACCGTAACAATACAGGTTTTATTCGATAAGAATAATGACGGCAAGTATGACGAAAACACTGATGCAAGGCTTGAGTCAAAACCATTCAGCATGAATTTTTCAGGATGGAAGGAAGCTCATTTCAACATAAATCAGTCAGAATTCAAAATAGTATCAAAGAGCAAAGATGATGATTTCTCGATCCTTGAACAGGAAGCTTTGGGCATCCAGTTCTCTTTCCAGACCGGGAAAGAATTCACAACAAGCCCCGTTGAAACAGGCGTTGCAATGATCTCCGAGCGTTACAGCAAAGAGCTTAAACAGGAAACTGCTCAGACTGATATGAATAACGGTGAGTCATATTTCACCGCAAGGAACTATCCTAACCCGTTTAACCCCGAAACTAAAATTAACTACATTTTAAAGAATTCAACCAGCGTTAAAATTACAGTATATGACCGCTTAGGCCGTGAAGTTGTGGTTTTAGTTGATGAGAATCAGTCAGAAGGCGAGCATTCAGTTACATTCAATGCTTCAAACCTTCCTTCAGGCGTTTACTTCTACAGAATTAAAACCCCTGAAATGGTTGAAGTTCAGAA
>JBHEKV010000023.1:0-18822 GCA_041859235.1 Ignavibacteria bacterium
CGACGAATCCGGCTGCTATTATTGATTTTCTAGGCATATTATTTATTTCTCCTTATTTCGTTTTTTAGAGTTTGACTCTTAAAATTAATGGTAAGAATGGACTATAATTATTTCCCCTGTTTGAATTGATTCCTAAAATAACTCCTGTGAATTAAAAACCTTTTTTGCGTTAGAAAAACCCGCATACTCAAAATGATCCCGCATGTAATTTTCGAAGAATTTCTCAAGCGCAAACACCTGTTGCTTTGATATATTAAGGGACATCAACTGATTAAAGTTCCCTTCGCTTAATACTTCAAGCGTACTGTGATCACCCTCTGAAAACCTGTTTTCGTAAAAATATCTGTTTTGACCGTTAATTTCAACATTGCCGCCGGGCAATTCACCCAGCCTTATATTGTAGCCAAGCAGGTTCAGTAACCTGAATTCAAAGTTAAATAACACATTTACATAGTTTTTAGTTGCACTTTCCAAAACCTGCAGGGAATTAGCCAACAAATTGTAAATATTTGTATTTTCCTGATATTCCGCTGTAGTTTTATTAACAAGCTCAACCATCCTGTAACCAATCTGCATTTTATCGTAATCATCATAAATACTGTTCAATGTAATTAGATGCTCGGCACCGGAAATTAGATGCAGCGTCCGCGTTTCTTTATAATAAAACATTACATTTACCAACGCCATTGATTGAAGCGCGCCGCCCCAGCGTGTCTTGGAATTCCGGACACCCTTGGCAATACCCTTTAGCTTGCCGTGTGAATAAGTAAAAAATGTGATGATCTTGCTCGTTTCCCTAAAGTTATCACATTTTAGAATTACGGCCTTAGTTTTTATAATTGGCATTTATCAGGTGCTGTTTTTTAATTATCCGGTTCCCCAACATCCCTTCTTTGGGTCTGAATGTAACTTTGGAACATATGTTTGAGTCCCCCGAAATTATACGGAGGGTAATGCACTTTATATTCAGTAATAATAGCTGTAACAAGTTCATTCGGCACCAGGTCAAACGCGGGATTTAAAACGCTGAAATCCGGTGAAGTGATCTTTTCACCATGAACTTTTATAACTTCATCAGCATTGCGTTCTTCTATTTCAATATCCTTGCCCTCAGAAATTTCAAAATCAATAGTACTGCCGGGTGCGGCAACATAAAACGGAATTTTATGGAATGCGCAGTTTACTGCCAGCGAATAGCTACCTACTTTATTAACAACATCACCGTTTGATGCGATCCTGTCAGCGCCAACAATAACGCAATCAATTAATTCATCTTTCATCAGGTTTGCTGCCATGGAATCAATTATAACATCAAAATCAATTTCATTTTCCGCAAGCTCGTATGCTGTTAGCCTGGAGCCCTGCAGCAGGGGCCGTGTTTCATCGGCATAAACAAAAATATCCTTACCCTGGTCGCGGGCAGTGTATATAATTCCAAGCGCTGTGCCAATTCCTCCGGTAGCAAGCTCACCAGCATTACAGTGGGTAAGGATGGTCATTTTTTCGCCAATTAACTCAGAACCGTTTACGCCGATTCGTTTGCACATTTCAGCATCTTCATCATAAATGGCGTCAGCTTCTCTTAAAAGAAGGTCTTCAATTTCGATAAAATCTTTTTCAATGTTTTCTTCAAAAACCTTTACCATTCTATCGAGGGCATAGAAAAGATTTTTGGCTGTCGGGCGTGAAGTGCGAAGGGTTTCAGTTACTTTATAAAAATGTATCTCAAAATTTTTCCTGTTATCAGTATCGTAATGATGAACGCCCATAACAACGCCGTAAGCCGCGGCAATGCCGATAAGGGGGGCGCCCCGAATCCTGAGCTTCTGAATTGCCTCGGCTACATCCTTATAGCTTTTGGTCTTTTGATACTTTTCCTTTAACGGAAGAAGTGTCTGGTCTAAGAAAATAAGCTCGTGTTTATTTGTATATTCAAGCTTATCTATCATTAGTAATATTTAAATTTACAATTCAGCGGGTTCAAAAGTTGAAAACCTTGTGAATTCGTTGAACCTGTCTTTAATTTTCAGGTGAGAAAGCTCACGTGTACCTTCAAGCGAGAATTTTTCTACACAGAAAGACGCAATTGTGCTGCCAAAGATAACCGCGCGTTTCATGTTCTCGAATGAGATATCATCTGTCTTGGCAAGATAGCCTATGAATCCGCCGGCAAAGCTATCGCCTGCGCCTGTTGGATCATAAATTGATTCCAGCGGGTACGCCGGTGCGCTGAAAAGCTCGTTTTCGTAAAAAAGTAATGCGCCGTGCTCACCTTTTTTGATTATAACTATTTTGGGACCAAATCCCTGGATCTTTTTGGCTGCTTTAAACAAATTGGCTTCCTTTGATATCTCTCTTGCTTCAGAATCATTGATGATAAACACATTAATGTGTTTTAAAACGTCAAGCAGTTCATTATACGCACCGTCAATCCAGAAGTTCATGGTATCAGCAACAACCAGCTTTGGATTCTGCATCTGCTCGTAAACTTTTTTCTGCAGTGCAGGGTGAATGTTACCAAGGCATAAGTATTGGCTCTTCTGAAATGTTTCGGGTACAATCGGATCAAAATCAGCGAACACATTCAGCTCGGTAACAAGGCTCTCTCTTGTGTTGAGGTCATAATCATATTTACCGTGCCAGTGGAAAGTTTTTCCTTCTTCTTTTATCTGCAGACCTTCGAGGTCAATTTCCCGTTCTTCAAAATATTCAAGTTCCTTTTTCGGGAAATCACCGCCGACAACACCAACCAGCCTTACAGGCTGTGTAAAATAGGACGCTGCAACTGAAATAAACGTCGCAGAGCCGCCTAAAGTTCTTTCAGCCTTCCCGAAGGGAGTTTCTATTGTATCAAGCGCAAGTGAGCCAACTACCAGTAATGACATTAATTCTCCTTAATTTTTATGAGCTACCCCTTAATTACAAAGGGAAAATCTGTATTCAGCAAAAATAGCATTCAGTTTATTGAAATGAAAGAAATTAATTTTTGCCGTAAATGTGATTGATTTATCAGGATTTAACCGTTAATTTTGTATTAAGTAATAAGGAGGTCCTTTGCCTAAAATATTATTCACAATAGCCCTGATATTTGGAATTAACTATGTATTAATATCCCAAAACGGATGGATTTGGCAAAATCCCCTGCCCCAGGGAAACAGTATGAGTAATCTTCAGTTTGTTAATTCAACGACGGCTTACGCATTGTGTTTTAACAGTGTTATGAAATCAACCAACGCGGGAAGTAACTGGAGTATTCATTATACCAATCACAGCCAGAACAACAACTCACTTCACTTTATTAATGAAACTACAGGATTTGTTGTAAGTGATTCAGGTATTGTTCTAAAAACAGTAAACGGCGGTGTAAACTGGAGTGTATTATATGATTTCCATCAAGCGAAATTTCATAAGATATACTTTAGCGACGTTAATACAGGATACATTTTAAGAAATAATAATTATTATTCCGGATTTGGAACATTACTTTATAGAACAACTAATAGCGGGATAAATTGGAATATAATTTTGAATGATACTACAGTAACACTGAATGATATCAAATTTACCAGCATACAAAATGGTTATTTTGCCGGATACTTCGGTAATTATAGCCATAATTTCAGGTATGCCAAAATACTCAAAACTACAAATGGCGGTCTGAGTATCGATTCGCTAAATACAGGATTCTTTGGTTTAGTTACCGGTTTAGAAATAAAAAATAATATTGTTTTTGTATATGGAGGAACAGGTTTACCTTATGTAAGCGGAATATTATATTCAACAAATGCTGGTATGAGCTGGATTCCATCTGATTTACATAAAAATGTAAAAGATTTTTCCTATGTTGATTCGGGCAATTTATTTGCATCTGTATCTACCAGCGGAAGCGGTTTACAATTCTATAAATCTACAAATAATGGTGCTAACTGGAGTAATATAGAAAGTGATATAAAATCATATGAATTTGAATTCATTAACCCAACAATAGGGCTAAGCGTGGGTGGCAATGGGGCTATTTACAGAACAACAAACTCCGGAGTGAACTGGATAAGTACTACCACATCTTTTTTTGATGATTATTTCTGGTCAGTTGAATTTGTAAACAATACAACTGGCTTTGCAGGGGGCGGCAACACATTGTTCAAAACTAGTAATGGTGGCAACAACTGGTTTTTGATACCGCGGATTCCTGGAGAGCAAATTGAGTTTACTGATTTGAATACCGGGTATGCGGTGAATTATGATACTTTGTATAAAACTACAAACTGCGGATTAAATTGGATAAATTTAAATTATGGACTATATGGTCAATTAAATGAAATCCATTTTTTGAATAATAATACAGGCTATATCCTGGGAAAATACAACATCCTAAAGAAAACCAATGATGGTGGTAATACATGGACTCAAATTACCGGCTACGGTGGTTACTACCAGGAGTGCATGAATTTCGTGAATGAAAACCTCGGATTTATTGGCAGAGAAGATTATAACTTAGGATGGGGCGTAAGCCGAACAACGAATGGAGGATTAAACTGGGATTTCCAGACTTTCCCAAATGTAAATTATTATATTTGGGATTTTGATTTTATCAATTCAACAACAGGTTTTTTTACAACGTCCGGCCGTATTTTCAAAACGACAAATTCTGGCAGCAACTGGCATATTGTATTTGAACAACAAGTTGGTTATTATAATGATATTTTGTCAATTCAATTTGTAAATCAAACAGTCGGTTATGCCTCATTTGGAGGGAAAGTTTTAAAAACTACCGATGCCGGTGAAACTTGGATGATTCATAATTCAATAACAAATCATGGATTTTATGATCTTAACTTCACAGATGTTAATACTGGTTATTTTGTAAGCTTCGGCGGAGTGATATTAAAAACCACAAACAGCTGCGGTGACCCCATTAGCATTGAACCAATCAGCAGTAATATTCCTGAAAGTTTTGAACTGTACCAAAATTATCCAAACCCGTTTAATCCAGTTACTAACATCAGGTTTTCAATTCCCAATAATACTAATGGCAGGAATGAACTTACAACATTGAAGATATACGATATACAGGGTAAAGAAATTGCCATTCCGGTCAGCGAAATTCTTTCACCCGGCGAATATGAGGTTACATGGAATGCTCATGACTTTCCTTCAGGCGTCTATTTTTGCAAGTTCGAATCAGGTGATTTATACCTAACCAGAAAAATGATTCTTGTAAAATAACAGTTAAATTTTATCTACCCTTTTCACGTTATTGAATAGTGTAATTAATTAGTATAATTTACAATAATTGAAGAACAAAAGTATCCAGCTACAGCGAGGGTTAGGGGTATGACTAAAAGAATTTTTACAGCATTATTATTAGTTTCGGGTCTTTTTTATATGGGATGCAATTCACCCATATATGAAATTGTTGAGGTCGAAGAGCCTATCGAAATTAAGGAGGAACCCAAACAGGAAGCTCCTGTTATCAGTGATATTAAGGAAGATACCAAGCCTTCAGAAAATAAGTTCAGCGAAAAGAATGTTATTTCAAAATCTTACATTATCCAAATTGGCGCTTTTAATGATGAAAGAAACGCCAACAGCTATTATGATAAAGCTGTGCAGAAATTTGAAGGAATGGATCTTTCAGTAAAGAAAATTGAAGGTCTTTATAAGATAAGGTTAGCCGGATTCAGTTCAAAAGATGACGCGTTATCATTTCTTCAGAAAACAAAAGATGCAGGTTTTGGTGATTCATTTGTTGTGGAGCTAACATTAATAAAAACAGAAAATAAATAGATGGCAGGAAATGAAGCAGACTTGAGCAAGTCTGCTTCTTGTTTTTAAATCAGAATTTGCCCTAATTTTGTTGAAAATCATATACATTACTAAAAATAAGTATTTATTATTACTTGAATTTATTGTTTTTTATAAATAATTTACATTTATTAAAATCATATAAATAGAGTAGAATTATACATTTTAAATTTAGTAGGGAATAAACCAGCTATGAAATTACGATATTTCTGTATAGCAATATTATTTACTATACTCCCCTATTTATTAGGCTGCGGATCAGGCTCTTATAAGATCGAAGATTCAGATAAGCAGGATACGACCAAGTATAAGCAAACAGGCGCAAAGCTGAAGAACGCATATAAGATACAGTCACCGCCCCGTTTTACTTTGCAGATATCCGGCGGAATTAACCTTGGTATGGCTGAACTTTCATCAAACTTCAATACGATTTTTGACTCAGCCCAGTTTTCTCATGGACTGAATTTTGGCGTAAAGAACGGATACGGCGCAATGATAATTGGCAAGATCCCTCTGCATAAAGAAGGAAACGTAAGGCTTAACATATCGGCTAACTTCAATAGATTCACAAGCAGTTTTCTCTCTTCCGCTTCAAAATACGGCGATGTAAGTTATAATGTACTTGCATTTGGCGTTGGCATAGAAAATTCTTTCAACCCTACTTTTCGCTTGAAACCATATATAGCAGGTGAAGTTCAGGCAAACATGATCTCAGGGAAAGCGAATGTAACCAGCCAGACCACCGGACAGACACGAAATATTACTATCAAAAATTCTTTCAGGATCGGCTATATGATATATACCGGATTTGAGTATATGTTCAGCAATCAGGTTGGCGGAAATTTCGGGATAAAACTTACCAATTCAAATCAGCTGTTAAAATCAACTAAAACAAGTGATAATAAAGATGAAGTACCCCTGAGAGATAAAAAAGACGATACCGGTGAAATTGAGTTTGGCGGTTTCAAGAACTTTATTTTCACTACATTTTATATGGGGATAAATCTTTATTTTGGAGTTAAAGATATAATTTATAAGTTTAAAAAATAACTAAGCCGCTATGAAAAGCAATAAATTACTAACTGCTATATTACTAGCATTCCTTTTATCTGGAAGTTTATCAGCGCAGAATACCCAGATAAAAAGGTATATGATAGTAAGAAGCTCACCAAGTTACACTCTCCAGTTCAATATTGATTATAATCAATCTGTTTTTGAGCTCTCCGGTGCATATAACGATGATTACCAGTCTAAAGTTGTATATGACGGCGAATCATTTGGAGCTGATAAGGGTTACGGCGCAAGCGTACTTTCCAAAATTGTTCTAAACGAAAGAGGCAGTTTCAGGTTTACGCAGTCTTTAACATATAACAGGATACTTTCATATACATTCGGAACAAAAGAAACCGTTGCCGATAACGGTCATGCAAATTATAACTGTTTCACAGGCGGGCTGGGCATGGAATACAACTTTACACCCGCGCATAGATTTAAACTATATATTGCCGGCGAACTGAACGCCAGTATGATCAACGGTGATGTGAAGATCTGGTTTGAAAACCGCGGAGGTACCCCATACAATGAAGATTATAAAATAACAAATTCATTCAGAATGGGATATGGATTGATTATTGGTTCCGAATATGTGGTAAATGAATCATTCGGGCTCAATATTGCTGCCAGGCTGCTGAATGCCAATGCGTTTTTAAAAGAGTCCAAAGGAACAAATGCCGATACTGAATTTCAACTGAGAGATAATGGAGACCCGAATCTGAAACTTGCCGGCGATAACAACAAGAATTTCTCATTTTACAGCATCATGGCAGGAGTCAATTTCTATTTCGGAGTTAAAGAAAAGAGATACAAACTGAATTAATAACGATACTCAGGAGATTAATTAGGTTAGCTGAAATTGTTACTTTTTGGCTAACCTATTTTTTTTGTGTTTCAATTTCAGTATTTTTATTGATTTTTCCGCCATTCTAACTAATCTATTTATAAGCACTTACAGATTTTTTTTAAATTAACTCTTTACTAGTCTTGTTTTTCTTAAGATTATGGCTTATATTGATTTAGAATAATATGCTAAAATTCGCAAAAATATACCTGTCAATATTTCCAGTTTTCTTGGCATTCTATTTTACAGCATGCTCATCAGGTGAGTATGAGGTACAAACATACAAAGTTGATTACACCGAAAAAACTGTCAAAATTGACACTATCAAAAAAATAACCCTTAACGATGATAAAATAAAGCAGGATAAGAACGACAAAGACAATATTAAAGATAATACAAAAGAGACCTACAGCTATATTGTTCAAATAGGAGCATTTTCAATGCAGTCTAATTTTGAGAATTTCCTCACCAGGGCAAAACAGGTTTTAGGAGAAGATGTCTACTATGAACAGTCCGGCAATCTTTATAAAGTAAGGATCGGTAAGTACGGTAACCGTGCAGAGGCAATAAAGTTTGTTGAAATTGTCCGCTCTAAAGGCTACACCGACGCATTTGTTGTGACAAAAAAGAATTAAAATTCTTTAATGAAGAAAAGAACCATTTACATAATACTGCTTCTTTTGGTTTCGTCCGCGGTTCTTTATTCGCAGGATGAGAACACAAAGGTTACTTCCCGGGATACCTCGTATAGTTCTGTAGCTACAACCAAGATCCTTAACATGCTTAAGAACGGCAAATCGCCAAAAGTAACACTACAGCTAAGCTTTACCTACAATATCGGCCACCTCGATCTGGCGGCCAACGAAAATACATACTTCAGAAAAGATGATTTTATTTCGGGTGCTAATTTCGGTACAAGGTACGGTTACGGCGCTTCATTAACGGGCAAGATAGCCCTTCATAAAGCAGGTAATGTAAGGCTGAATGTTACCGCCGGCTATAACAGGTTCCTGAGCAATTTTGTTATTTCTGAATCTCCCGAAGGAAAGGTAAGTTACAACGTTTTTTCAGGCGGCCTGGGTATTGAAAACAACTTCACTCCGCAAAAGAAGTTCAAACCATACATTGGATTTGAACTGGTTGCCAGTTTGATAAACGGCAAAGCTATACTTGCCACTGACTCTGCTGATTTTGAACTTAAAATAAAGAATTCTCTGAGGTTTGGGGTAAGCATAGATCTCGGGTTTGAGTATGCATTCAACAACAAAGTTGGCATGAATCTTGGTTACAAATTGACTCACGCAAATATTGTTGGCAAAAAGTCACAGGTTCCAACTGCGCTGACAGAAACTTATCTTAATGATGATAAAGTTACAGCCGGCGAAACAATTCAGTATGCGGGATGGAAGCAGTTCCTCTACAGCTCATTTTACGCAGGTGTGAATTTTTACTTCGGGATGAAGAACAAAAAGTGACAGCGGTAAACTCAGTAAACAAAAAAGGGTACAGCATAACATAAATTTAATGAAGAAACATCCGGGAAAAATACTAATACTTATCATCGTGTTGTTCTCCTGCACTTTTGTTAAAGCGCAGGATACTTCTTTTACCATCAAGATTGATACAGTAAAGATCCAGAAAACCAAAACAATTACGATCGTAAAAGTAAAGACAGTCCCCAAATTCATTCTTCATTTTAATGCTGGGCTCAATACAGGAGCTATGGAGCTTACCAGTCATAACGGCGGGTTCAGCAGGTATGACTTTACATCAGGCAAAAATTTCGGCGCAAGAAATGGATATGGCTTCAGCCTGATAGGTAAATTGCCCCTTGGCAAAAAGGGAAACTTCTGGCTTGATATTATTTCAGGATTTGACCGCTTTCAGAGTGATATTTTCGCGAAGAACACTGAAGAAGGAAAAGTATCATACAACTCCATTAACGGGGGTGTTGGTTTGGAATATAACATCACTCCTGCACACAATGTTAAGTATTATTTCGGGGCAAACCCGCTTATCAGTTTTATTTCAGGAAAAGCTGAAATTACAAATCCCGACAACAACAGAGTTGATATTACTATTAAGAGCAGTATAAGGATAGGATACCAGGCTTTCTTCGGGCTTGAGTACGCTATTGAAAAGAATTTTGGTTTGAATCTCGGAGTTAAGTTCACTCATGCTAACCTGCTTATGAAAAAGAGCGAAATACCTGAGCAGGATGAAACTTCAGACCCTCCAACATCAATTGTTGGCCTCAATGATGATGCTTCTTCTGAACCTATAGAATTTGCGGGATGGAAACAGTTCGCTTACTTCAACCTGAACTTCGGTTTCAGTTATTTTTTCGGTGTGAAGGAAATGAAGTATAAAGTACCTTAACTGAAAATAGAGATATTGGGTAAAATAAAAGGCGGTCATTGACCGCCTTTGCTTTTATATTGCTCTATCTTATTTTTTCTTCACAAACTTCTTCTTGAAAATATGTGTTAACGCTTCATCAAGTTTTTCAACGCTTACAATCTCGAGACCCTTTTTGATCTTATCAGAAATTTCTTTTAAGTCCTTAACATTTTCTTTCGGTATCAGTACTTTTTTGATTCCGCTTCTCTGGGCAGCAAGCAGTTTTTCGTTCAGTCCCCCAATAGGCAATATCTCGCCGCGCAGGGTTATCTCACCTGTCATAGCCACATCGCTCCGTGTTGGGTTACCTGTCAAAGCTGAGATCATCGCAATTGTCATAGTGATTCCCGCTGATGGCCCGTCCTTAGGTATTCCGCCTTCAGGTATATGTATGTGGATCTCTTTGCCGTTAAAGAAATTACCTGCCAGCCCGAACTTCTTTGAGTTGCTTCTGATAAATGTAAATCCCGCTAATGCTGATTCTTTCATGACATCGCCCAGCTGCCCCGTTAATGTGAGCTTTTCTTTTCCGGGCATTACCGATACTTCAATATCAAGTATATCACCTCCCATTGAGGTCCATGCCAGCCCAACTGCAGTCCCGATCTTATCTTCCTTGTCAGCCTGCTTTTCTTTGAACTTAGGCACACCAAGATATTTTTCGATCAGCTCTGAAGTAACGGTCAAAGGCTTTTTATCTTTCTTCACCGAGCCGTTTGTCTTTATCTTGTTTAACACAATCTCCTTTGTGATCTTCCTCATCAAAGATGCGATTTCGCGCTCAAGATTTCTTACGCCGGCTTCGCGGGTATACTCATTTATAATTTTCCTTATGGAACTATCCGGAATAATTACTTCTTCTGCGGTCAGGCCGTGCTCGGAAAGCAGCTTTGCCACTATGTGGCGCTTAGCGATCTCAAGCTTCTCATGCTCAAGGTATCCCGGCATCTGGATAATTTCCATCCTGTCCTGCAAAGGAAGCGGTATCTGGTACTGCACATTTGCGGTAGTGATAAAAAGCACTCTTGAAAGATCGTAATCAACATCCAGGTAATGATCGTTAAAAGTATTATTCTGTTCAGGGTCAAGGGCTTCCAGCAGCGCGCTTGCGGGATCTCCGCGGAAATCCATTCCCATCTTATCAATCTCATCCATCAGTATCACGGGATTGTTTGTACCAGCTTTACGCATTGATTGAATTATCTTACCCGGCATGGAGCCTATATACGTTCTGCGGTGTCCGCGGATCTCTGCTTCATCCCTTACTCCGCCAAGAGATATCCTGACAAACTTCCTGTCAAGCGCTTTTGCAATTGATTTACCAAGTGATGTCTTACCAACTCCGGGTGGTCCAACAAGGCATAATATCTGTGCCCTTGCTTTAACTTCAGCGCGGCCTTTTTTACCTTTGTTAATTGTTTCAAGATTATTCAAAATCGCTATATGCTCAAGAATTCTTTCTTTTGGTTTTTCAAGGCCAAAGTGATCTTCATCGAGAATTGCTTTTGCATGCTCTATGTTAAGATTATCTTTTGTATAAGTTTTCCACGGTACGCTCACCATCCAGTCCAGAAAATTCCTCGATACTGTAGCCTCGGGAGACATGGGTGGAATTTTTTTCAGTTTCTGGAATTCTTCCATCGCCTTTTCCTTGACTTCTTTCGGCATCTTTGACTGCTGAATAGCATCTTTGAGTTTTATGAAATCAGGGTCTGTTTCATCTTCGTCATTCAGTTCTTCCTGAAGTATCCTTATCTGCTCCTGTACAATGAACCTTCGCTGGTTCTTCTGCATGCTTTGGTTGATCTTTGTCTCTATATCTTTTTCAACCTTAAATATCTCAATTTCGGAACTCAAAATGTCTATTAACTCAAAATACTGTTCAGTTAAAGAGGAAATTTCAAGCAGTCTTTGCTTTCGCTGAATTGATACCAGTATGGTTGAAGCAATATAATACAGCTTTCTGTCAGGCTCTTTAATGTTCTCATATGCCATTAATGATTCCTGGGCAACACCCCTATGATTGGTTACGTAATCATTGAATAACTTAGTAGCCTGCCTGATGAGAGCGTTAAGCTCTGTTGATTCTTCTATTGGCGGAAAGATATACTCAATATCAGCTTCGATAAAATTTTTCTTTTGGAATCTGATAACTTTTGCCTGTGCAATTCCATCAACAAGTACTTTTATCAGATTGTTTGGCAGTTTAATCACCTGAAGTATCTTGGCGACTGTTCCAAATTCATACAGGTTATTTGTTTCAGCTTCTTCTGCTTTATGATCTTTTTGTGTTAGAAGCATGACATATTTATCCTTTTCGAGCGCAAAGTTGATTGCACTTATTGTGGACTCCCTGCCTGCTAATATTGGATACATCATATAGGGGAATATAACAATATCTCTCAACGGCACTATTGGCAGAAACTTTGGCAGATCGTTTTTACTGTCAATCTTCGTTTCATCTGCGGATTTTATCTCAGCTGCAAAACCGTTTTCAGACTCAATAGTTACAGGGTTGCTTTCGTTTGAATCAGGGGAAGTTTTTAAATCTTCGTTATCTTTAAATTCACTCATAATAATACAAAAATACTCTTTATTTTAGGCACATTCAATTCAATCATTTTTCATATAAAATGGTTTCAAAGCATTTTTGGAAGAAATGAATAATAAATTCCCTATTCCCTTTATATTTTCCTCATTTTTCAATAATTTTGCACCATGCATATACAAAACATTGTATTTATAGTACTCTTTCTGGCTGCTTTATCTCTTTTCACCTACAACTTATTCAGGATACGAACCTACCTTATGCTTGGCAGAAGTGAAAACCGTTTCAGTAATGCCGGCAAACGTATAATGAAGGTACTGGGAATTGGCATTGGTCAGGCAAAAATTTTCAGGGATCCGGTTGCCGGACTTATGCATGCCATGATATTCTGGGGATTTTTAGTTCTTGTGACAGCAGTTTTGGAAGCATTCATACAGGGTTTTTATTCAGGTTTTTCACTCGGAATATTTGGTGCCATTTCACAGTTGTTCTTTGCTTCGCAGGATCTGTTTGGGTTACTTGTTATCTTATCTGTAATTTATGCCCTCTTTCGCCGGTATGTGCTGAAGCCAAAACGATTGACCGGTGACGGGAGTACCAACGCTGACGCAACATTTATACTTTGCATGATAATGGGTGTTATGCTCACAATGTATGGCGTCAATGCAACTAAATCAATTGTTCATCCTGAATATTCTTCATACTACAAAGCTCATTTCATAGCATCCCATCTTGTGTTCCTGTTTAAGGGGGATGAACTTACATTTTATAATATTTTCTGGTGGGGTCATATTGTAATTATACTTACTTTCATGAATTATCTCCCCTATTCAAAACATTTCCATATAGTAACATCACTTCCCAATGTTTACCTTTCCAAAATTGGTCCGCAGACACTTGATACTGAAGAAATTGATTTTGAGAAGGACAATGTTTTCCTTGGGGCCGGTGATATTGAGCAGCTTACTTGGAAGGAAATGTTTGACGGTTACGCATGCACGGAGTGCGGCAGATGTACTTCGGTCTGTCCTGCAAACTTAACCGGCAAGCCGCTTTCGCCGCGCAAGATAATAATGGATATCAGAGAACGAACATCTGAGAAAGCTCCCCTGCTTGTCGCGGGCGGAGAACTTCCGGCTGAAATTGAAAACAGAAAATTGATATCTGAGCATTATATAACCGATGCGGAACTTTGGTCTTGTACAAGCTGCATGGCTTGTGTGCAGGAGTGTCCCGTAAACATAGAGCATGTGAATCCTATTGTTGATATGAGACGATTCCTGGTGCAAAGTGAGTCGCGCTTCCCCGAAGAATTAATGACAGTATTCGGTAATATGGAAAATAACGGCGCACCATGGGCTTATCCGCAGTCAGATAGACTAAAATGGACTGAAGGAATGGATATTACTGTTCCGGTTGCCGCCGATAAAAATGATTTTGATGTCCTGTATTGGGTTGGTTGTGCCGGATCATTTGACGCAAGGTATCAGAACGTAACGCGTTCAGTTGCAACATTGCTTGATAAAGCAAAAGTTAATTACGCTGTTCTAGGGACTGAAGAAAAATGTAATGGTGATTCTGCCCGCCGTTTAGGCAATGAATTTTTGGCCCAGATGATGATAAAAGAAAATGTTGAAACGATGAAGAAGTATAACTTCAAAAAAATATTGGTAAGCTGCCCGCATTGCCTGCAGACTATAGGCAATGAGTATAAAGAATTTGGCGGTGACTATGAAGTTGTACATCACAGTCAGTTCATAAACGGTCTTGTAGCAGATAAAAAAATTGAAATAGACGACTCAAAGAAAACTGATAACAAAATTACATATCATGATTCATGTTACCTTGGCAGGTATAATGATATTTACGAGGAACCGCGTGAACTCCTTAAAAAGACCAATAATGGTGAACTAGCCGAAATGAAACGCAGCAAAGACCGCGGCTTATGCTGCGGCGCAGGCGGCGGCAGAATGTGGCTTGAAGAGAAGATCGGCAAAAAGGTGAACATCGAACGGACTGAAGACGCACTGGAAACAAATCCGGATGTAATATCAACAGCCTGCCCGTTCTGCATGACAATGCTCACAGACGGAGTAAAAGAAAAAGGAAATGCAGAAGAAGTAAAAGTTAAGGATTTTGCAGAATTAATATTGGAATCAAGCAAATAAAAAATATTTTTATTAATAATAACTTCAGGAGATAAAAATGTCTTATTTTTTCACATCGGAATCAGTCAGCGAAGGACATCCGGATAAAGTATGCGACCAGATATCAGACGCAATATTGGATGATATACTTGCACACGATAAATATGCACGCGTAGCGTGCGAGACTTTCTGCGCAACAGGACTTGTACTTGTTGGCGGCGAAATAACAACCACACATTACGTAGATATCCAAAAAGTTGTAAGGAATGTTGTAAAAGAAATAGGTTACACTAAAGGTGATTACAGGTTTGATTTCCATTCAATAAATGTAATGTCAGCTATTAACAAACAGTCACCCGATATCGCAATGGGTGTTGATACCGGCGGGGCGGGAGACCAGGGTATGATGTTCGGCTACGCGTCGAATGAAACACCTGAATATATGCCGATGGCTTTGGTTTACGCTCACAAGCTTGTAAAAAGGCTTGCTGATATAAGAAAACGCAGCTTAAAACTTATGCCCTATTTAAGACCTGATTCTAAATCACAGGTAACGATCGAATACAGCGATGACCATAAGCCTTTAAGGGTTGATACAGTTGTTATTTCAACACAGCACGATCCCGGAGTATCACAGGCAAAGATAAAAGCTGATGTTTTGAAGAACGTGATAAAGAAAGTAATTCCTGCAAGACTGCTTGATAAAAAAACCGTTATTCATGTAAACCCGACAGGTAAGTTTGAAATTGGCGGACCGCACGGTGATACGGGCTTAACAGGCAGAAAGATCATTGTTGATACATACGGCGGAAAAGCTCCCCACGGTGGCGGTGCGTTTTCAGGTAAGGATCCAAGCAAGGTAGATAGAAGCGCAGCTTACGCGGCAAGGCATCTTGCTAAAAACATTGTAGCGGCAAAAGTCGCAAAGGAATGTATGATACAGCTTTCATATGCAATTGGTGTTGCGCAGCCGGTTTCTATTTATGTTGATACTAACGGCACCGGCAGAGTTGCCGATAACAAAATCTCTGCGTTTATTAAAAAGAATGTAAACCTTACCCCAAAAGGCATTATGGAAAGATTAAAGCTCCGCAGACCTATTTACAGGAAAACTGCTGCTTATGGTCACTTTGGCAGGAATGAAAAAGAATTCACCTGGGAAAAACTTGATCTGGTAAATCTGTTTAAGAAAATAAAGTAACTGAATTGGAGAAAAGTTAATGAAGGATTTTCTTTTCGGTTTTACGTACCCGTTTAGAAGCCTGAAGTTCTTTTTTTCGCATTCCGTTTTAATTAAATATTCAATCGCTCCCATGATTATCAATTTATTGATATATGGGAGCGTTTTTATTTTATCTTACAGCTGGTTTACCGGCTCGATTGACAATTGGCTTGGTATTGAAGGTACTGAAGCAGGTTTCTGGCTGAAATTCCTGCATACTGCCCTGCTTATACTCGGTTTTATCTTACTTCTTTTTTTCTGCTATTTGCTGTTTACCATACTTGGCAATATTATTACCGCCCCGTTCAATGAAGAAATTTCGCAAAGGGTTGAAGAAATTGTGACAGGAACAAAAGAAGCGCATAAAATGGGCTTTTGGGAGGATGCCTATTTAAGCATTAAGGGTGAAGTACAGAAACTTGTGTTTTACCTTTTTATATTACTTCTGATATTCTCTCTGAACCTTATACCTGTTGCCGGATCTGTAATATCCACTATTCTTGGTGTGATCTTTTCCAGTTTCTACAATGCGCTGGATTTCCTTGATTATCCTATGACAAGGAAGAAAATGCGGTTCCGCGATAAATTAAAAATTACAAGAAAAGGAAAACTTGTAACTTATGGATTCGGCTTTACTGCTTTTTTACTGCTTTTCCTTCCGGTAATAAATGTGTTTATGAAACCTATTCTTGTTGTCGCAGGCACAAGCTTATTTTATGAAAAAGGTTACAGCAGCCAGGAATTATTCAAAAACTCATGATAATTTCCCGGTTTTTGTGAGTAAATTCTGGCATAATTTATCTGAATAGTTTTTTTTATCTTTGTTAATTCGTTAAATTATTTTTTCCTTCAATTTTTGCCGACCATATATATTATTGCGGGATGCAATGGAGCTGGTAAATCAACTGTAGCAAATGTTATTTTACCTCAATTTTTAAAATGTAAGGAATTTGTGAATGCTGATTCAATTGCTGCGGGGCTCTCCCCTTTTCAGCCGGAAACAGTTTCTTTTCAGGCAGGCAGAATAATGCTGAAGAGGATCAAAGAACTTATTGAACATAATACAACTTTTGCTTTTGAAACCACACTTACCACTAAGAGTTATGTAAACCTTCTTAAGAAGGCTAAAGAAAAAAAGTATAAGATTGTTTTATTCTATTTTTGGCTGAATTCAGTTGAACTGGCCCTTGCGAGAATTGAGGACCGAGTAAAAAAAGGCGGACATAACATTCCGAAAGATGTTGTAATAAGAAGATACGAAAGAAGTCAGGAAAATCTGGTTAATTTGTTTATCCCGATTTGCGATAAATGGTATATAAGAGATAACTCAAACGAAACATATTCTGAAATAGCAAAAGGTAAATTCAGCAAACCCACCAAAATTTATAATATCGAAAAGTGGAGCATAATCAATGAATATAAAATTTAAAAAAACAACTGACATTCTGGAAGAAAAATTCAGGAAAGGCTCTAAGCTAGCAATAAAGAAATTAATTGAAGAACGCAAAAAAACTGATGATTATCTTGTTGTTTCAAGAAATGGCAAAGTAATAAAAGTAAAAGCAAGAAGTTTGAAGTAATGTATATATTACCAGAAAAATTACTTTCAGAAATTTCCATTTTTTTAGATTGAGGATAAACTTTTTAATATTACAAATTTTGATATCGTTCGTAACATCAAACGGCTGCGGGCAGAAGTTAGATCTTGATAGTTTCAATGATAAACCGGAAAATACCTGGAGATTCAAATCTAATCCTTCACAAACGATTGATTCAATATATGTTTTCGATACCGGGAAAATCACTAATTCTACAGGAGAACGTATTTACGAAATTACTACATATGCAGAAAAGAGAAAGGACGATTCATTACTTGAAATTTCAAAGAATGAAAAATTTCCAAGTCCTTTTGCACCCCCCACCACATTTATAGCTTATTCATTCAAAGAAACGACGCTGTTTATAGAAACAGTGTACGATAGTTTGGGTTTTGAATATACTAAGCTGCTGGAAAAAGAATTAATACACGGCGAATATTTAGTAAATTTTGCAATTTACTCAGTTTTAAAACCAGGAACTTATTTTATGGAAACAATAATTAACAATCAAAAACATTTACGAAAATTAATCATTCAATAGTAAAATATTAATGCAGGAACCCGAAGTTACACTTGAACTGGCCAAAACTTTTGGCTTAATGGAAGAAGAATATAACAGGATACTCGAAATACTTGGCAGGAAACCAAGTTATACTGAACTTGGTATTTATTCTGTAATGTGGTCTGAGCATTGCTCATACAAGAACTCAATACTTGAAATTAAGAAGCTCCCCCGTTCAGGCGGAAGGCTGCTTGTAGGTGCAGGTGAAGAAAACGCGGGACTTGTTGATATCGGAGATGGACTTGCGGTCGCATTTAAAATTGAATCACATAACCACCCCTCAGCAGTTGAGCCATACCAGGGTGCTGCAACCGGGGTTGGCGGAATTCTGAGGGATATTTTCACAATGGGTGCTAGACCCATTGCTGCGCTGAATTCATTAAGATTTGGAAGCATTACCCCCCCTAACCCCTCCCTTAGTAAGGGGGGGGCGTCTGATTCATCAGACGGGGGAGTCGCAAGAACAAAGTTTCTTTTCAAAAATGTTGTAAAGGGTATCGGTGATTACGGCAATTGTTTCGGCGTTCCCACTGTTGGCGGAGAAATTTATTTTGATGAAAGCTACCGCGATAATCCATTAGTGAATGCGATGGCAGTAGGTATAGTTAAGCATGATGAAGTTGCAAAGGCTACCGCCAAAGGA
>JBHEKV010000049.1:0-14030 GCA_041859235.1 Ignavibacteria bacterium
GAAACGGAAGTGAAAAAATATCCCAGATCAGAAAAGAACTCCAGCAGAGCATGATGGATAAATGCGGTATTTTCAGGAATGAAAAAGATCTCGCCGAAAACAAAGAATTGATAAAACAATTCAAAGAAAGATACAAAAATATTGGCCTGCAGGATAAGAGCAAAGTTTTCAATACAGATCTTATTGAAGCTATCGAGCTGGGTAACCTGCTTGATATAGCTGAAAGCGTTAATGAAAGCGCTCTTAACAGGCAGGAATCACGCGGCGCGCACACAAGAGAGGATTTTCCTAAACGTGATGACGCTAACTGGATGAAGCATTCATTCATAACCAAGAATGATTCAGGTGACCCGAAAATAGCGTACAAGGCTGTTGTAAAAACACGATTCGAACCAATGGAAAGAAAATATTAACATGAAACGTCTGTAGTGAAAAGTCTAACGTGACAAGAACTGTAAAAAGAAGCTAAAGTAAAAAGTAAAAAATCATAAATTTTAAGCGATATGCAAGTTACATTCAGAATACTCAGGTTTAACCCGGAAGTTGATAAGGAACCTCATTTTGAGGATTACAGGTTTGAAGGCCATGAAAACATGACCGTCCTGGACTGCCTGCATAAGATAAAATGGGAGCATGACGGAAGCCTGGCATTCAGGCGTTCATGCGCGCACGGAGTATGCGGCTCTGACGGTATGAGGATAAACGGCAGGAATCATTTGGCATGTTCTACCCTGCTTAAGGATATTAACACCAAAAAACCGGTTGTTATAGAGCCTCTTCCGGCAATGCCTATTATAAAAGATCTTATCCTTGATATGACCGACTTTTACGAAAAATATAAGGCTGTTAAACCGTATCTAATCAATAATACTCCGGTTACAGAAGACAGCGAAAGGCTGCAGTCAAACGCTGACGCGGAAAAGCTGTTTGAATCTGCAAAGTGCATATTATGCGCATGCTGCACAACAAGCTGTCCCAGCACATGGACAAATAACAATTACATCGGACCCGCTGCGCTGTTAAAAGCATACAGGTTTGTGTTTGATACAAGGGATGAAGCAGCCGATGAACGGCTTGATATAATTGATACACCAGACGGTATCTGGAGATGTCATACTGTATTTAACTGCATAGAAGCATGCCCCAAAGAGATAAATATCACATGGCATATTTCTCAGCTTAAGAAAGAACTCTCGACAAGAGAATTATAGAGTTTCATCAGAATCAGTTCACAATATTCCGTAAGGAGGATTTAGCATTCAATGTTCCAGGATTTTGCAAACAGGAAATTCCGTGATTATATGTCAATGCTTGAATTTCCCGCGGGCAGAATTACTTTTGAGCGGATTTGGGGCTCAGCATTGCCCCCCTTTATAACCAGTTTCCTCGAAAATTACATACCCAAACACAACCTGCCGCTGGATAAGAAAGATTTTGAAGACCTGCTTCATAAGGCAATTGTCTTCAACATCAATTATATAATAAAACCAAAAAGTACCCTGCTTAAATTCTTATTCGGTGAGCGCGAAACACGGCCTGCTGCTTTCATTCTGAACAGGCTGAAATATTTCCAGTTTTATGGTTATTACATTACCAATATCGAAGATTTCATCGCGGTAAACTCGCTTGAAGTTGTTTCATACAACCAGATCGATCACCTGCTGAGCGAAGTTAACCGGAATATATACGAAGAGATATCAGGCAGGCACAGCCAGCCTCACCGGATGAGCCTTGTAAAGCTTCTTTATTACTTCTTTCATGATCTGGGTGAAAACAACCCTATCAATATTAAACTGCCCAGAAAAATACTTTCTGCCTACTTTTCTGATAAGGGCTATTTTGAAATAAAGAAAAAAATAGATGGCTTTTTCAGCGATGAGATATTTATTCAGGAAGTGATTGAGCTGATTGATCCTGAGAACAAAAAGCTTCCCAGGGAAGCAGCAGAAGATGAAATTACTGAAGAACAGATCAGGCAGATCATATCCAAAGCGAAAACTGAATTCATTAACAAGGAAAACGCTGATAAAGAAATTGAGAGGATACTTAAAGCCGATGAACCTCTGAATGAAGATATTCCCGCTATCAATATCAGGCTTATAAGAGAGCAGGAAGCTAAACTGCCTGAAGTTGAAAAGAGCAGGCTTGTTATTGATGATGACATATATTCAGATGACCTGCTTTTCGCATCTCAATTCAATGAAATCACACCTCCCCAGCAGCTTACAGGTGAGGAAAAAAGAAATCTGCTTATTCAGGACCTTTTCTGCGAGAGCTCATACAGAAAAAAGATCATTAAAAAGATATTCGGCAAGAATGAGGATGATTTCCTTGAAAACATCAATCAAATTCTTGATAAGGAAAACTGGGATGATGCTGTAGTTTTGATAGATGACCTTTACAGGAAAAGGAAGATAAATTTTTATTCGGATGCGGCAGTGAAATTTGTTGATATATTCCAGAATTACTTTTCCAAAAATGAAGTCTCAAACGGAAAGAACAGGGCTGTTTAAATGCTCATAGATAGCGCAAAGATCACAATAAAAAGCGGTGATGGCGGAAGAGGATGCATAAGCTTCCGGAGGGAAAAGTATGTTCCCAAAGGGGGACCCAACGGCGGTGATGGAGGCAAAGGAGGCGATGTTATATTCAAGGCTGATAACTCACTGGCAACACTTGTTGATTTCAGATACAGGCGTACTTACCGCGCACAGAACGGCACTCACGGGCTCGGGGGAGATAAGACCGGGAGAAGCGGCCAGGATACTATCATTCTTGTTCCCTGCGGCTGCCTGATAAAGGACTCAGAGAATGGCTATATACTTGCTGACCTGATTGAGAACGGTGATACTTACCTTGCCGCAAAAGGCGGTAAGGGAGGAAGAGGCAATGCAAGATTTGCCACTGCTACAAACCAGGCCCCAAGAATTGCTGAACCCGGCATTAAGGGTGAAGAAAAAGAAATTGAACTTGAACTTAAACTGATCGCTGATGTTGGTTTGGTTGGACTCCCAAACGCAGGAAAATCAACTTTGATCTCCAAAATTTCAGCTGCCAAACCAAAAATAGCAGATTACCCGTTCACAACCCTTCAGCCAAATCTCGGCATAGTACGCTACAAAGATTACCAGAGTTTTGTTGTAGCCGATATCCCCGGACTTATAGAAGGCGCGCATACCGGCAAAGGTCTGGGTATAAGGTTCCTTAAGCACATAGAACGTACCAAGGTACTTGTATTCCTTCTTGATGCAACACTAATCCCATATAAAAAAAACAAGAAAGAAGATTACGAAATCCTTGTAAACGAGCTGGAAAGTTATGACAAAAAACTGCTCGAAAAACCAAGAATGATCTGTTTTACAAAAATAGACGGGCTGACACCCGAACAGATAAAGGACCTGGCAAAGATAAAATTCCCCAAAGGAAAAAGTAAAACAAAAACGCTCGTCCTGAATATCTCTTCTGTAACCGGTGAGAATCTCCCGAAGCTGCTTGATGAGATATGGATGCTGCTGCATGAGTAGCAAACCTGCTTGTAAAGAACTCCTGATAACGAACAAAATTCCATTTTTTCCATTTAATGATCAGAAAACCAAATATTTTAGTATCAAATGATGACGGCATTGAAGCCCCCGGGCTTCAGCGGCTGGTTGAACAGCTAAGTACATTTGCAAATGTATATGTCTCAGCCCCATACACACAGCAAAGCGCTGTAGGACACTCAATTACAATATTCTACCCGTTAAGAACATACGAACATATGAAAGACGGCGAATTTTACGGAATAGCTGTTGAAGGCACCCCTGCTGACGCGGTAAAGATAGGCGTGCTGTATTTTTTCAAAGATGTGAAATTCGATCTGGTAGTTTCAGGCATCAATCATGGGGCTAACACTGCAATTAACATTATCTATTCCGGTACGGTTTCCGCGGCAACAGAAGGTACGATACTAAAAATTCCTTCAATAGCAGTTTCGCTGACAACATTTGATAAAGTTGATTTTATTGAGCCGGCAAAGATCGCTTCAGATATTATCAAACAAATGTGGGAAGATGATAAAATAAATCTACATGAAGGTACTTTGCTGAATATGAATATTCCCAATATTTCCGCAAAGGATATTAAAGGTGTTAAGATCACCAAGCAGGGCAAATCATACTGGGAAGATGGCTTTGAGGTGCGCAAAGACCCGCATGGTAAGGAATATTACTGGCTGACCGGAAGAATGGTTTACCGCGATGAATCAAACGAATTTGATGTTGCTGCAGTTAAGGATAATTATATTTCTATCACTCCCCTGCATTTTGATCTTACTGATTACCGCACTTTTGAGGAAATTAAAGACTGGAAAATAAATATTTAGTAATATGAACAGTGAAGTTAGAGTACTGGATCACAAAAGCAATGTGTTAAAGGGTAACCCCTTAAAGGATCCTTTCAAAAGGAAAGTCCTTGTTTACCTGCCCCCATCATACAATACCGGAAAGAAAAAGTATCCTGTGATGTACCTCATAGCAGGTTTTACCGGATATGGTGCTTTGAATATGAACCTGGCGCCATTTTCCGAGAATATCCAGCAGCGGCTCGATAGGCTTATTAAAACGAAGGCAATCAAAGAAATGATAGTAGTGATGCCTGATTGTTTTACAAAATACGGGGGTTCTCAGTATGTCAATTCTACAGCAACCGGAAGGTATGAAGACTACATGGTGAAAGAAATAGTACCATTTATTGACAGAAATTTCAGAACCCTGCAGCAGGCTTCATCCAGATGCATTATCGGTAAATCATCAGGCGGCTATGGTGCAATGTGGCTTGCGATGCGGAATCCGGATACATTTGGTTTGATGGCTACTCATTCAGGCGACTCCGCCTTTGAGTACTGTTATATGGAGCACTTCGCAGAATTTGTTGTATTGATACAGAAGTACGGCAAGGGTCACAAAGCCGTTGAAAATTTCATAAGGACCGAGATAAATAACAAACAGCCAAAAAGCGGTGATTTCCATAATATCATCAATACTATCGGAATGTCAGCATGCTACTCACCTAACCCGAAACGTAAAGAATATAACTTTGATCTTCCCTTTGATATTTACACGGGCGAGATAATTCCGCAAGTATGGAAAAAATGGCTGGACTTTGATCCGGTAAGGAAGGTATCAAAATATAAAACGAACCTGAAGAAACTGAAACTGATCTATGTTGATTGTGGCATTAAAGATGAATTTAAACTACAGGCAGGCGCCAGAATTTTTTGTGATAAGCTGAAGAAAAACGGCATTAAATACATTCACCGGGAATTTAACGGAGGTCACTTTAATGTGCAGTACAGGTATGATACCAGCTTTGCCGAAGTATCAAAACATTTCTCGTACAAATAGGAACTAAGTATTGCTAATCGAGGAACAGAAAATACATTAAGGCGCCAAATCCGGCCTGTAATATAGCAATTGATATTCCGCCTAATAGGTTATTATTCCGTTTCTTATCAAGCTCCGCCGGATCGCCGTAAATATCATAGTTTTTCTGATTCTCTGATGCCTGAGATTTGAAGTAAAACGCTGCAATACCGCTTCCGGCTGTAATAATAGAAGAAAGTACAATTGGTACAACTTTTCTTTTGGTCTTAAAATAAGGTTCTTTATCTTCCTTTACAATTTCATTTATCATTTTACCGCTTATTGGATTCAGGCTGTATTTCATCTTTAGCAGTTTACTGTTTTGAATAGTCTCGGTAATTTCAGGGAATCCTTTCAAACTTATCTTAAGCTGCTTGGGAAAAGCGCTGTCCTTCCACACAAAAAACAGAGGTGTATTCCCTATATGTTCCTCATTAACAAAGACTGAAGCGTTCTGCGGCGATGAATCTATAAAGTTGTATTCAATCTGCACAGAATCCGTGTAAACCAATATACTATCCTGACAGTAGCCTGTAAATGGGACAATTAAGATCAGAAAAGCGAGTATTTTAATATTTCTTTTCAACATTTTTGCTTGTAAAACAATATACTATTTCATCCGCCGCTACAAAAAGATATTCTTTCCATATGACCGGTGTTGTTTTTACTTTATTTTCCAGCATATTTTTCCAAAGTACCGTACCATTGGCGGCATCAAGTGAATAAACATAACTGTCATAAGAAGACACATAAATATAGTTACCTGAAACTACCGGACTGGAAATAACAGAACCGTATGTAACTGCTTTCCAGTTGATTTCACCGGCTGAACTTATTGAATACACACTTCCATCAACAGCGCCGGTAACTAAGTTACCGCCGGCATCAATTGCAGAGCCGCCGATCAATTTTGAGTGAAGGTTGATTTTCCATTTTACCAAACCGCTATCAAGTGATAGAGCATAATAATTGGAATCATTGCAGCCAATATAAACAACATCGTTATTTATTAATGGTGCAGAGAACACCGGCATTTCAGTTTCCGCTTTCCAAACTTCAGTTCCTGTTTTTATATCAATTCCGTAGATGTATCCTTTATCATTGCCAAATACGGCAATTGAACCTTTTATTGCGCAAGTTGAGTGTATTTGACCTTTTGAACTGAATTTCCAGACCATCTTTCCTGAATTCAATTCAATTTTATAAAAATTACCGTTCAAGCTTCCAAAATAAACATATCCTTCATACAATACAGGCGAAGTTTGTATATCACCATAATTTTTCCGCCAATTTATCTTACCCTGGATCAGATCATATGAGGCAATGGAATACTTTTTATCGCCGGCATATGTAAATACAACATCTTTGCCCAGAATAAGCGGCGCCGTGCTGCAATCTTTTCCAAGGAACTTAAGATTTCCGATCTTGCCTCCGGAATTTACATCAAATGTAAAAAGCTCACCCTGAAGTGCGTTGACAAATACAACTGCATCACTTGCCGTAATACCCGAAGGGCCTACTCCGCCTTCGATGTTGTAATCCCACATCAGGTTCAGCGGCGGAGCAAGCACGTATTTTGATGCATGCTGCTGCTGAGGCGATCCGCCGGACATAGTCCAGTCATCCTGATCCACTTTGATGACTTTATCTACTGTAATGCCGGAACAACCGGAAATATACAACAATACAAATGTAAATACCGCAGCTATAAGATACTTCATGAATTTAATTTAGCTAATACAACTGAATAATAAAATACATTATTGAACTACTAATGAAGGGCACTTGCAGTTTAAGAAACATGCCCCGCAATTCTGTTTGCGGGGCTATAATAATAAATTGTTTACTTTACAAGAATCATCTTTTTTGTGTCTGTAAAATTGCCGGCGGATACTCTATAGAAATAGATACCGCTTGAATAATTTGCAGCGTTCCAGTCAACTGAATACTTGCCTGCAGCCAGTTCCTGATCTACGATCATTTCAACAAGAGCTCCCTGTATATCATATACAGCTACCTGAACGTTTTTATCACTGCTTAAATTCGGTATATCAAAATTAATCCTGGTTACCGGGTTAAACGGGTTCGGATAATTATTGTACAACGCGAATTTCTGCGGTACTTCAGAGGAAATAACCTGGATTCCAATAGGTGAACGCACCAGCGTAATGATAAATGAGTTAAGAGATTGCAGAGAATCGATCCCGTTGTATGCCCAGGCGCGCCAGGTGCATCTAACAGAATCTCCGGTAACTCCCATCTGTACAGCAATTGAGTCCAGAAGGCTTCTTCTCACTCCGGCTGTTGTATCCAAACCGTTTGAGTTGGAAGTGAAGAGATAATCGGTAGTTCCCCCGATCTTCCGCAATTTGAACTTGTAATTTACACTGTTATTCGTTGAGCTTTTTTGCCATTTAAAAACTGCTTTTGATGTATCACCGGAATTTACTCCCAGTCTGGTGAATGTAGGAGGATCCAATACATTGAAGTTTGACATTGATGCTCCGCGAACTCTTATATATGATATCTTTGTAAGCGAATCAGCCCCAAAACTGTTTGATACCCTTAACTTCACTGTGTATAAACCGGGTGTGGTGTATGTTACAGTTGGATTTTGGGAAGTTGATGTTGAAGGAGAGCCGCCCGCAAAAGTCCACTGCCATCCGGTTGGAATCCCCGCAGAGAGATCAGAAAAATGTACGGGATTATTATATTGAATTGAAACACTATCAGCTTTAAAAAGGCAAATTGGCATACCGCTAATATCTATATGTCCATTAGATGATTGCAGGGGAAGTCTGGGTCCGTTCATGGCGGAATTTATCCTGATCAACTGCCCGTTTGTGAACAGATTCATACATGCGTCATCGGTGTAATCCATATAATTCATGAACATTACACCTGGCGCTGATGGTGAGCATGCGTCCACTGTGGGGTATCCGGGGCAGCCGTAAAACTCTGCCGCCTGGTTCGGAGTGTCCCCAACCAGATCTGAACCGCCGCAGGAACCATTATCATCACCCCAAATATGATATAGCCAAAGCCAGTGACCTACTTCTTGAGTAGCAGTTCTGCCTTTATTGTATGGCGGCGAAAGCGTACCAACTGTACCAAAATAATTGTACCCGATCGCAACACCATCCAAAGCCGCATTTCCCCCCGGGAAAGTGGCATAACCAAGCAACTGGCTGCCAAGATTAGCAACCCAGAGATTCAAATACCTGTCTCTATCCCACGCGTCATGGCCTCCAGAGGAAGTAAACTTCAACGCGGAGCTTTGACCGAATTCAGTGATACTTGTCTGTGTTCTGGTTATACCAAGTGTTGGTATTCCGTTCGGGTCACGCCTTGCCATTTTAAACTCTATTTGGCAATCGGCTCCAAGTGATTTCCAGGGTGCGGGTGTATTGGTTGTATCTGCATTCAGCCTCCTGAAATCTTTGTTAAGTACTTCAATCTGCGAAAGTACCTGTTCGTCGGAAATATTCTGAACAGGTGTATTCCAAACAACGTGAACAACAACAGGTATAGTAATTACCGTCAGGTCTCCCTCTTTACGGCTGTATTCTTTGGTAAATTTCTCAACATACTTTTCCATATCAGCCATTCGCTGCCTGTATGTTGGATCCATCTTGTACTGCATTTCAAGGTCAGCCATTGTACCGCAGGTCCTTTTTAGCGGATTCACATTCTGATTATCATTACCAGAGTAAACAGAGTTTTCATTGCTTCTGAATAAAACTGCGGTCAGCAGTATGAGGGCTAAAACCGAAACAGAAATAACTATTTTTTTGATCATAAAATTAAAGAATTATTGATAAAACAAAGCCTGCTTTAATAAAGCAGGCTTTTGATTAAATGCAATTTAATGATTTTTTTACTTAACTAATATCATCTTTTTTACGTCAGTAAATCCGTCAGCTTCAATTTTGTAGAGGTATAAACCGCTGGCAAAATTTCTGCCGTCAAACTCAACCTGGTGATAGCCGGCATCAACTTTGCCGTTTATCAATGTAGCTACTTCTTTGCCAAGTATATCAAAAATACTTATTTTAACATTTGATGCCTTTGGCACCTGGTATTTTATCACTGTTGCAGGATTGAACGGATTAGGATAATTCTGCTCAAGCGCATAAACCAAAGGAATATTGTTATTGCCCTGTACGCCAACAAGTGTGCCGCAATAATTGGTAAGTTTAACATCATCAATATACCAGCCATCCCCGGTTAAGCCGGCATCAGAAGTAAGCCTGAACCTTATCTTTAGCTGTGTTGAACCGCCGGCATATGATGTAATATCAAACGTCTGCTGAGTCCAAGTTGTCATGTTGCCGTTGTAGGAAGCTACCTGCTGCCAGTTTGCCCCGTTATCGCTTGAGACTTCAACGTAACAGAAATCATAACCTGCTTCAGTTGCGTAACGATGCCAGAAGGATAAATACACCACTGGTGTAGCCGAAACATTGACCGCTGCTGCCAGTGTCATGTTTGTATTTATATTGTTTCCGTAATTACCCGTCGGGCTATCAGTAAATGATGACGGGGAGGAATTAAACTGCGCTGTAGTAATATTCCACGCGGCATTTGTTGTCCATCCGCTGAAAGTTGAAGCGTTATCATTTAATGTAACTGTACCGGAACCAACAAGGATATATTCTGCTGAAGAATAAATGGTTGTTGTATCAAGCTTAATTGTCAAACTAAGCGGTATACCGCAGTTGTTTGGCGCTGCGCCTGAGATAGTGAAATTAAATGTCGAACTATCTGTTGCAAATGTTGCCAGACTTGGATAAGTATATTGCTGCGTTGGAATAGTAACGTTGCCATTCAGAGGCGTCAAAGTTACTTTTACATTATTTGCCGTCATTACGCCCTTGTTACGGAACTTGATCTTGAATGTTCCTGCCTGTCCCGGTGTGTAAGTAGGCTGGTTGAATCCTTTGGTCAACGGGTTAACATACGGTCCGGCTATTAAAGCCAGGTACTGATTTGAAAACAGCATTCCCTGGGCCAATGGAATGATTTCCGACTGTGCAGGCCAGAAACTGTTTCCGGTTTCAGGGGTGAATGAAAATATCTTGGCGTGACCTGAATCATTGTAATACCAGTCATCGGTACCGCCTCTTACTTTGTATCCTACAGTCTGTGACGGGAATCCGGTTGTATAGCCGTTGGTTGCCTGCATATCAGCAAGGAACTGTGTATACATTGCGTCATCCGGGGTACCAATTGGATCCTGCCAGCACCATGGCTTTATCAAATAATTGCCATAAGTATGCGCGCTGAATGCTGTTTTAAAGTTCCGTGAATTTACAAAAGTTTTTATATTCTGTGTTTCAAGCTCAGAAAAAGGAAGTGTCCCTCTGTATGTACCCTGTCCGCCGCTGCATGGATCGCTACTTGAACCGTTGTTGCTTGAATTCCAGAACTGGTATGTACCGAAATTTCTGTTAGGATCAACGGGTCCGCAGGTTAAGCTTGGCGGACTTGTAAGATGTTTGTTTGCTCTCCACATTCCTCCGCCATTTGGATTGGTAGTCTGGTTATGAACATATCCATCTGCGTTAAACACGGGAATCCAGTATATTTCCCTGTTGTTAAGTATATACCTTGCTGTCGGATCAGTGTTGTAATTTTCAAACAGCCAGAACATATAATAGAATTGTGTTTCCATACTCTCCGGCTCGCGGGCATGGATCAATGCATGCATCAAAACTTCGGGTCTGCCTGTTGGAGCATCAGGTCCTTTGGTAACCCTTACGGCCCACATTGTTCTTCCTTCATATGTTGTGCCGATTGACCATTTCGCAGATATGAACTGCGGGTACCACATTCTCATTGAATCAAGTTTGGCAACAACTTCATCATATTTCATGTAGCCGCCCATCGTACCGTAAATTGAGTGAGTTATGGCATCCTTTTCGTAGACCTGCTGCATCTGGGCGTCAATTTCACCCGGTGTCATTTTGGGCAGGTTATCATAATATGTCTGCCAGTCTTCTACAATTACTTCAAAGGGCACACCTGATAAACTCAATAAATTCATTTCATATTCAGAAAGCCAGGCTTCTGAATAATGCCCCATTTTTGTGATTGCATGATCAATATGCAATCCTACGTCTTCTATCTTCCTGAAATCTGCTTCAGTTTTTGTGTAGATACGTACCTGTGAATGTTTTGGCTGCCTTTCAACTCCATTTATGGATTCAAAATTAAATGCATTAAAAGAAAAATAGGAGATAACCCCTATCAAAGCCAAACCTAAAGATGTATATAAAGTGTTTTTATAGCTTTTCATTTTGTGTATAAATAGTAATAATTTTGAAATAATATTATAATTTAATGTATTTAGTGGCTTAAATCAATCTTTTTAATTTTGTGTTTATTAGGGGTTTTGGTTAGTTAATTTAGCCTTAATTCTTACAAATTCATCAAAAAAGGGCGATATTATCGCCCTTTTGAGAAATTTTATTCACCCTTTAACAAACTGTGAATTTTAATTCCAAACCTCTTTTTTCCGGAATGGAAACAAGATCATGAAAAAACTGTGTTATTTCACCAGAATCATTTTTTTGATATCAGTAAACTCTGAGCTTTCAAGTTTATAGAAATACACGCCGGTTGCCATGTTTAAAGCGTCAAAACTATCTTCATAAACGCCGGCAGGCTTATTTTCATTCACCAGAACTCTGACAATTTTTCCAAGCGCGTCAAATACTGTTAATTTTACAAAACCGGCCTTAGGCAATTGATACTTAATTTTTGTTACCGGGTTAAACGGATTCGGATAATTCTGTTCCAGCAAAAATCTATCCGGTACATTTCCGTTATTACCCACGCCCGTTAGTACATCCTGGTAGTTCTGAATTTTTATATTATCAACATAAAAACCATCGGCACTTACGCTTCTATTGGTTACAAGTATAAATCTTATCTTCATCTGAGATGAACTGTTAGCAAGCTCAGTAATATCCAGTACATCCTGTTTCCAGGTTAGCTGCTGACCGTAATAATATTTCACAGATACCCAGTTAGTGCCGTTATTGCTGGAGACCTGTATATAAGCATTATCAAGGGGTTCAATATCATGCCTGTAGTAATATGAAAGTACAGTTACAGGATTGGCAGAAACATTTATTGGTACCGCAAGAGTCATAGTTCTTGTTTGTGTGTTACCATAGTTGCCCGTTGGACTTTCAGTAAAAGATGTAGGCGGCGAAAATGACTGTGATGTAGTAGTTCCCCAGCCGCCTGTGAAGGTCCAGTTACCCGTACCATTTTCAGCGCTATCGGCAAGTGTAGTGATTCCCGTGCCAACACACACATAAATTTTCTGCTGGTGTACTATACTTGTGTCATTCTGTTTTATTTTCAGAACAATAGGTAATCCTTTGTTCAGCGGCGCTCCTGAGAGTACATTAAAATTAAGTGAAACACTATCCTGGTAATAAGATGCTATTGTATTATAACTGAATGTAACCCCTGATATGTTGATATACGGACTTTGGGAGGTTAATTCAATTTTGACATTCTGGGCAGGATTCAATCCTTTGTTCTTGAAATTCACCTTCAAACTGCCTGATTCACCCGGCAAATATGAAGACTTACTGAGAGAAGTTCTTTCAGGTGCAGTGTAACCGCCGCAAGCCAGTGAAAAATAAATATTCGACCAAACTGTTGACTGAGCCAATGGCAATATCCTGTTTTGTGCAGGCCAGAAACCATCGGTTGATGTTCCTACTTCCGGTGTCATTGCAATGATCTTGGTATGACCTGAATCGTTGTAATACCAATCGTCAGTTGTTCCGCGGACAGTATAGCCAACTGTCTGCAGGCTTCTGCCAACTGTGTACTGGTTCTGCAGTATCATATCCGCAGAGAAATTCTGATAAATATTCTCATCAGGTGATATTGCGCCTGAATAACCCCAGGGTCTTATGAAATAATTGCCGTATGTATGGTAACTCAACGCTCCCTTAAAATTCCTTGAGTTTACAAAGTTCATCGCATTCTGTGTCTCAACCTGGTCAAAAGGCAGATCTCCTCTGAAAGTTTCACTTCCGCAGACTGTAGATGAACCGCCTCCTGCAAAATTCCAGAATTCGTATGGTCCGTAATTCCTGTTTAAGTCAGCACCGGTGCCGCCGGTACATGGCTTACGGCTGATCCTCCACATTCCCCCGCCATTTGGATTTGTTGTCTGGTTATGCAAATAGCCATCGGCGTTGAATATCGGTGTGAAATACAGCTCTCTGTATCTTAAAATATATGTAGCATAAGGGTCTATATTATAATTTTCAAGCAGCCAATAGATGAAATACATGTTCTGTGTCATACTCATCGGTTCTCTTGCGTGTATCAACGAGTGAAACCATACTTCAGGCCTTCCGGTAGGCGCGTCGGGACTATTGGAAACTCTTACAGTCCACATCTGATTTCCAAGATGTGTATTTCCGATAGAAAATTTTGTTGAGATCAGGCCGGGATATTCAAGCCTCATAGAATCAAGCTTATTCACAACCTGGGCGTATGTCATATAACCGCCCATTGAACCGTAAACAGAATGCGAAATATTGAAATCACTTTCTGATTGAAGTATTGCCAGTTTTCTTTCCTGCTCGCTCATTA
>JBHEKV010000248.1:0-19451 GCA_041859235.1 Ignavibacteria bacterium
ATTAAAGATCTTGCCGAGAAACTTGGCATCAACCAAACGACAATAAAAAGCGGCAATCTGAAAGACGCGGGCAACCCGTTCAGACAGATGAATGATTCTGATAAAGCTTATTTCCAGGATGTAGTTGATAACAGCTTCGGGCAATTCCTTGATGTTGTTTCAAAAGAACGCAAGATGGATAAACAAACTCTCCTTCAATATGCAAATGGGAGGGTCTTTACCGGACTGCAAGCTAAGGAATATGGATTAATTGATTCGCTTGGCACCTTCGAAGACGCTATCAGGATAACAGGTAAGATGGCAGGAATTGAAGGTGAACCTAGAATTGTCAGAGAAAAGAAAAAGTTTTCTTTCTTTGAGGAAGTGATGGGTTCTAAGATCGAAGACGTGACCGATATTAAAGGCAAGCTTTTTGATGAGCCGATATTGCAGTACAAGTTTCAGCCATAGTTTTTGCATTACATTAATTACGGAAAAAATAATATAAGTTAAATTATATATTTTAATTTATGACAAGAGCAGATATAGCGAATAAAATTGCAAACGCAACAGGATTAAGCAAAGTTGAGACGGAAACCGTTGTTGAGGGCTTTATTTTATGCGTTATAGACGCACTGAAGGAACAGGAGAGCATTGAGATAAGGGGTTTTGGCACATTCAAAGTAAAAGAACGTAAACCGCGTATTGCACGCAATCCCAAGACAGGCGCCAAAGTAGAGCTTGGCAGAAGATTTGTGCCTATGTTCAAAGTGTCAAAGGAGTTCAAGAAAACCGTGAATGATTCACTGCTTGAGAAGTATAATGAAAAATAAGAACTAAAAAATATAAAGTAAAAATTTAATAATAATCATAAAGCAAGGAGCAATTAATGCCAAGCGGTAAAAAGAGAAAACGCCATAAAATGGCAACTCACAAAAGAAAAAAAAGACTGAGAAAGAACAGACATAAAAAGAAGGTAAGGTAGTTTTTTTATAGTTACTAAATTTCAGTTTATATTAGGGCAGAGGGTTTTTTCTCTGCCCTTTTTGTTTAAGGCATATTGTCAAATGCTAAAGCTCAAATGAAAATTATACATCGCTATATGTATAATGTCACCCCTTCGGGGTTTTGAAACTTGATATATTATGTTCTACAATAATGTCATCCCTTCGGGATTCCAAATCATGCTATCATTATAATCTACAATTTTGACACCTCTTCAGAGTTTCAATATAGACTATCGTAATTTTTCTCATCTAACTCCCAAGGAGTGAAATTATTGTAATATCACAAATGCCATTCGAAACAAACGCTGAACGGATGACTCTATAAACTAACATGATTTTTCTTCTCCAAACTCCGAGGGAGTGAGATTATTGTAATATCGCAAATGCCATTTAAAACAAACCCCGAAGGGGTGACATTATTACGGCATAAAAAAAACTAAACGCATACGACAATTTAGATAAAATCTGAGATTAGTCTAAAATAACAAATAGATATCCCCGCTGGAGTTTATCCCGCACTTGATGCGGGACGGGGATTTTTAAAAAAACCCAAATGCTTTTGACATTTGGGCTTGATTAAAACCGTCAGGCGAGCCATGACGGCTACAGTATATTGGATTTATCTTCTTACCTGGTAATTCGGTGCTTCCTTGGTAACAATCACATCGTGCGGATGTGATTCCTTTAATCCCGCATTGGTTATTTCTATGAACTTAGCGTTCTTCTGCAGATCAGCAATGGTACCGCAGCCGCAGTAACCCATCGCGGCTCTTAAGCCGCCTACCATCTGGTATATTACATCGCTTAAGGGACCTTTGTAAGGAACCCTGCCTTCAATGCCCTCAGGTACTAATTTGCTAAGTTCAGATTCCGGATCCTGGAAATATCTATCACCGCTGCCGGCTTTCATGGCTTCAAGCGAACCCATTCCCCGGTACATTTTAAATACACGCCCTTCGTACAGAACTTTCTCGCCGGGTGATTCTTCAGTGCCGGCAAGCAAACCGCCTACCATAATACAATCAGCCCCGGCAGCAATTGCTTTTGGAATATCACCTGTCTGCTTAATACCCCCATCAGAAATAATCGGAATTTTATACTTAGCGGCTGCTGATACAGCATTGAATACCGCCGTTATCTGCGGCATACCCACACCGGCTACAACACGTGTTGTGCAAATAGAGCCTGCACCAATTCCGACCTTAACTGCATCCACTCCGGCCTTTATCAGGTCAAGAGTTCCTTCTGCTGTTGCAACATTTCCCGCAATTACATCTATATCAAAATTCTTTTTGATCTCTTTCACAATATTCAGTACACCCTGCGAGTGCCCGTGAGCAGTATCAACCACCACAACATCAACACTTGCTTTAACAAGTGCTGCGACCCTATCAAGAGTATCATTAGCAATACCGACTGCGGCTCCACAGAGCAGCCTGCCGTGTGAATCCTTGGCAGCAAACGGGTGCTTTTTGCGTTTGATGATATCTTTGAATGTAATGAGTCCTTTGATCTTCCCGTTCTTATCAACTACAGGCAGTTTTTCAACTTTATGTTTCTGCAGAATTCTCTCAGCCTGTTCAAGTGTAGTACCAACAGGTGCGGTAACCAGGTTCTCCTTTGTCATCAGTTCAGATACCTTCGTACTCTGGTTAGGTTCAAATCTCAGGTCGCGGTTGGTTAATACACCGATTAGTTCGTTCTCATCGTTAATTATCGGGAAACCTGAAATTTTATAACGCTCCATCAAGCGGTTGGCATCGCCAACTGTCTGATTAACCTTTAGTGTGATCGGGTCTAAGATCATACCGCTTTCACTTCGTTTTACCCTGTCAACTTCCGATGCCTGTTTCTCTATTGACATATTTTTATGCAGTATGCCAATACCGCCTTCGCGCGCCATAGCAATGGCAAGCTCAGATTCGGTAACAGTATCCATAGCAGCGGAAAGAATCGGGGTGTTTAAAGTGATGTTTTTGGTTAACCTTGCGGAAATATTTACGTCCCTGGGTAAGACCTTTGATTTTGCGGGGACAAGCAGTATATCATCAAAGGTAATTGCTTTTTCAATAATTTTTGTGTGTGCCATAGCAAATATAGCAAAAAAATGTTTGAATTAAAAACCCACTGAATTTGTCATATTGCCTGCAAACTGAGACGAGGTAAGTCAGGGATATCCTTTGAATTGTATGACAAATATCTCTCTTTATTTAGAGGATTTAATGATTATTTTTGTAGCATATGGATGCATTCTTAATTCACAGATTACAGTTTGCGTTTACGATAATGTTCCATTATCTTTTTCCCCAGCTTACGATGGGGCTTGCCCTGCTAATAGTTATACTCAAGTTTAATGCTCTTCGTACAGGTGATGAAACGTTCAATAAGTCAGCCAGGTTCTGGGCTAAAATATTCGCTCTGAATTTTGCTATGGGTGTTGTTACCGGCATTCCAATGGAATTCCAGTTCGGTACCAACTGGGCAAGATTTTCAGCTTTCGCCGGAGGCGTAATTGGTCAGACCCTCGCAATGGAAGGTCTGTATGCTTTCTTCCTTGAATCAACCTTCCTTGGACTCTTTTTGTTTGGAGAAAAGAAACTGGGGCCCAAACTTCATTTCCTTTCGGCTGTGCTTGTCTTTCTTGGCTCGTGGATTTCAGGATTATTTATAATTGCGACAAATGCGTGGATGCAGAATCCCGTGGGTTTTCAGCAATTGCCTGATGGCACATTTCAGCTTGCGAATTTTGGGGAACTCTTCACCAATCCATGGCTTTTCTGGCAGTATGTGCACACAATGAGCGGTTCAGTTGTTACCGCCGCATTTGTGATGTGCGCAGTGGGTGCTTATTATGTACTTTCTGATAAAAATGCGGAGTACGGCAAAAAATTTCTGAAAACCGGACTGATTGCAGGCGTAATTGTTTCCATCTTCCAGGCATTCCCAAGCGGTGACGGTCAGGGCAAAAATGTAGCTCTTTACCAGCCTGTAACACTTGCCGCAATGGAAGGATTGTTTGAAACAGAGCATGGCGCGGGTCTGACTATAATAGGTCAGCCTGATGTTGAAAATATGAAGCTTGATAACCCGATCATAGTTCCTAATATGCTCAGCTTTCTTACATATAACAGGTGGAAAGCCGAAGTAAAAGGACTGAAAGAGTATCCGCGTGAATTATGGCCGGATAATATTCCCCTGCTGTATTACAGCTATCATATAATGGTCGGACTCGGCACAATATTCATAGCAATTACAATGCTAGGGGTGTTTCTGCTGTGGCGTAAAAAGGTATTTACCGCAAGATGGTATTTATGGATATTGATGCTTGCATTCCCCTTCCCTTACATTGCCAACACAACGGGCTGGATGACCGCCGAGCTTGGCCGCCAGCCATGGCTGATATACGGATTGCTTAAAACTGCCGATGGATTTTCGAGCAATGTAAGCTCAGGCAATGCTTTATTCACAACACTGGGCTTTGCTGGAATATATTTGATGGTAGGGCTGCTGTTTATTATACTTGTACTGAAGGAGATAAATGAAGGTCCTGATCATGTTAAGAAAATAATATCGAAATCGTAACATTATTAGAAATCATTCTTAATTTAAATTAATTTGATAATTGAGGTACCCGCCTGCGCGGGTACTTAAGGCAAATGGAAACATTCTGGTTCATAGCGCTGGCATTTATGATGATCATGTACGTGATATTAGACGGATTTGATCTTGGCACCGGTATGTTCTATTTAGGCGCTGCCAAAAATGATAACGAGAGAAGAACCCTGCTGAACTCAATAGGACCCGTGTGGGATGGCAACGAAGTATGGCTCATTGCCGCAGGCGGCTCGCTGTTTTTCGCTTTCCCCAAACTATACGCATCAAGCTTCAGCGGCTTTTACCTTCCTTTAACAATAGTTCTCTGGCTCCTAATAGGCAGGGCTTTGGGAATTGAGCTGCGCAAGCACGTGGATAACAGATTGTGGAAATCTTTCTGGGATGTTGTTTTCTCGGTATCAAGTATACTGCTTGTGGTATTCTTCGGAGCAGCGCTCGGCAACATTATCCGCGGCGTACCTCTTGAAGCGAATGGTTACTTTTTTGAAGCACTATGGACAACATTCACAGTTGTACCGCACTCCGGCATATTGGATTGGTTCACAGTACTTATGTCTATTGTTGCGGTAGCAACATTAATGGCTCATGGCGCAAATTTTATTTCGATGAAAACAACCGGTGAGCTTCAGCAAAGGTCCAGGAATGTATCACGTAAGATCAATCCGTTTGTTTTACTGCTTTCGGTTCTGATGTTCGCCGCGACAACATATATCAGGCCTGAACTATGGAATAATTATTTCCATCACGTATGGGGTTTCATTTTCCCGTTAATGGGGCTAATTGGACTTGCCGGGATGTTCTCCTTCAGGAGTAAAGATTCAGATGGTAAAGCTTTTATATCATCAGCTGTGTTTATTCTTGGAATGATGTCCGGAACTGCATTCGGGCTTTACCCTACCCTGCTTCATTCATCCATAGATCCGGCACATAGTCTTACTATTAACAACTCAAGCGCAGGAAGCTATGGTTTGCAGGTAGGTTTGATTTGGTGGTTAATTGGCATGATACTTGCTTTGGGTTACTTCGGGTATTTATTCTATACTTTCAGGGGAAAAGTCATAATTACTGAGGATTCTGAAGGATACTGAGAACAATGAACAATTAACAATCAGCAATTGAAATTTCGCAGTTGAAGTTGATCAGCGAAAAGTGAGCTTATTTAACAGAATGTCCTTACACAAATTTCAGAAAAATTGACCTGGTTAGGCAGGATTTTCAATGGCTTTTTCGATTGCCTTATATTCCTTTTCGGGATTTGAAGCTTTGTGGCGTGAGAAATAAGTATAAATTGCCGGCACAATAAATAAAGTTAAGAATGTTGAGAAGATAAGTCCCCCGACGATAGCTATACCAAGCGATACACGGCTCCCGGCTCCAATACCGATCGCAATAGGCAGCGCTCCAAGCGCGGAGGCAATACTGGTCATCATAATAGGCCTGAATCTCTGAACTGCGGCCTGGTCAACGGCTTCGATAATATTGAGTCCTTCTTCCTTTTTCTGATTGGCGAATTCAACGATAAGTATTGCGTTTTTGGTAACAAGCCCTATCAGCATAATTATCCCGATCTGGCTAAAGATATTTAATGTCATACCAAAGACCCAAAGTGAAAGCAGCGCGCCGAAAAGCGCAAGAGGTACCGTTAAAAGAATTATGAACGGATCTATGAAACTTTCAAACTGTGCAGCCAGCACAAGATAAATAATTATCAGGGCAAAGACGAAAGTAAACAGCAGGCTTGATGAACTTTCTTCGAAATCCTTCGATTGGCCTGCAAGCGCTGTGTTAAAGTCTTCGGGTAAAACATCGGCTGCAACGCGCCGCATAGCGGCAATACCATCTCCCAGTGTATATCCCGGAGTTAATCCCGCGGTAATTGTTGCCGCAGAATACCTGTTATACCTGTACCTTGTAGTAGGAGCTGCCTGCTCGGTTAAAGTAACAAGATTATCAAGCTGAATCAGCTCACCATTCTTATTTCTTACATACAGATATTTCAGATCATATGGGTTATCCCGTTTATCTCTTGTAACCTGACCCAAAACCTGGTATTGTTTACCTTCTTTAATGAAGTAACCAAATCTCTGGCTTCCGAAAGCGATTTGAAGTGTAGAAGCCACATCGCTGAAAGATACACCCAGATCAGAGGCTTTTTGTCTGTCAATTGAAAGATTGATTTCAGGCTTATTTATCTTCAAATTAGCATCTACAAACTGAAGTTCAGGCTGTTTTTTCGCTTCTTCCAGAAATCTTGGCAGAATTTCAAAGAACCTGTCAAATTCAGGTGACTGCAAAACAAATTGAACCGGCTGACCGCCGAATCTTGATCCGATTGTCGGCGGCTGAGACGGAAATCCCCGGATTCCTGTAATAGAATTTATCTCTTTTGTCAGTTTATCATATATCTGCTGCTGGGTACGTTCACGCTGATCAGGAGGAAGCAAATACAGGTTTATGAATCCGTTATTAGCCTGTCCGCCTGACCCTGTGAAAGTTATTGGAGTCTGCACTTCCGGGGTTGCATCTAATACAACATCGGTGAGTTCATCCATATATTTCTGCATATATTCAAATGTTGCGCCTTCCGGTGCGGAAGCCTGAATCCTGAGGTTTGAACGATCTTCCAGAGGTGCCAGTTCGCTTTTAAGCGCTGAACCAGAGTAATAGATAAGAACCCCTATTACGATAATTATAATAAAAGCCAGCCATCTTACTTTCATAAAAGCTACCAGCATTCTCCGGTAAACATCTATCATTTTAACAAAGAACGGTTCTGTAGCGTTGTAAAACCTGTTGTGTTTGGCGTGTGCTTTTAGTAATCTTGAGCTCATCATTGGAGTGAGAGTCAATGCAACAAATGCTGATACCAATACTGAACCCGCTATTACGATCGCAAATTCTTTGAATAATTTACCTGTTGTTCCTTCAATGAACATTATGGGCAGAAATACCGCGACAAGCGCAATAGTTATTGATATTACCGCAAAATAAATCTCCTTAGAGCCTTTGTACGCGGCTTCTATTGGATTCATCCCCTCTTCTATTTTGGAATAAATATTTCCCAAAACCACAATGGCATCATCTACAACCAAGCCGATGGCCAGTATCATCCCCACAAGCGTCAATACGTTTATTGAGTACCCCATTATGTACATAATGAAAAAAGCTGAGATTATAGAAGTGGGAATTGCCACAATTGGGATGATAGTTGAGCGCCAGTCTCGCAGGAACAGAAAGATTATAAGTATAACCAGTCCGAATGCTATAAAAATAGTTTCTTCTACTTCGCTAATAGTAGTTCTGATATATTCAGAAAAATCAAAACCTACTTCGATGTTGTAGTCAGAAGGGATCTCCTTCTTAAGCTGTTCAAATCTTCTCTTGAATTCGTCGGATATTTCAATTGCGTTTCCTCCGGGCTGCATAGTTACTGCAACTCCCACTCCAAGAAGTCCTGCTCTTTTTAATGACTGTCTTTCATTTTCAGGACCAAGAACAGCGTAGCCTATATCTTTAAACCTTATTACAGTACCGTTATTTTCTTTAACTATCAGATCATTGAACTCTTCGGCGCTTTTTAAACGGCCCAGTGTTCTAATTGTAAGTTCAGTCTTGTCACCTTCAATTCTACCTGATGGCAGTTCCACATTTTCCTTTTCAAGTGCGGTTCTTACATCAAGAGGAGTAAGCTTATATGCCGCCAGCTTTTCCGGATCCAGCCACATTCTCATAGCATACCGGCGTTCACCGAATATTCTCACATAACTGACACCGGGGATCGTCTGAACCCTTTCTTTAATTACGTTTGTGGCAAATGCGTTTACATCAAGAATATCTTTTGTATTGCTCTGCACATACATAAAAATTATGGGTGTATCATCAGCATCTGATTTCTGTACTACAGGCGGGTCAACATCTCTTGGCAGGTTATTTAATGCCCTTGAAACGCGGTCACGAACATCGTTAGAAGCATCTTCAAGGTTCCTTGCCAGGGAAAACTCAATGGTTATCTGGCTTTGCCCTTCGCGGCTCTGCGAGGTCAGGCTTTTAATACCGTCAATACCATTCAGTGATTCCTCAAGCGGCTCGGTTATCTGGGTTTCTATTACTTCAGAGTTAGCGCCGGGATAACCAGTGGTTACTGTTACAATGGGAGGATCTACGCTTGGGTACTCGCGCACTTCAAGGAAAGTGAATGCGACAATTCCGAAAATTATTATTATCAGAGAAAATACAATAGAAAGAACGGGTCTGCGTATTGATGTTGCGCTCAGGCTCATAGGCTAATTTACCCTCTCCACCTTAACGGGAGCGTTATCCTTGATCCTCAATATGTTTGTAGTAACAACAGTGTCGCCGGGTTTAATATTATCAGAAATTATCTCTACAAATGCTTCAGTTCTTTCTCCTATTTCAACATCCGTCAGTTTAGCTTTGCCTTCTCTTATCACATATACACTTTGGCCTTTAAGCTTCGGTATTAGCGCCTCTGTCGGGATCATAATTGCATCTGTATTTTCACTTATCAAGAATGTAACATTGGCAAAAGTACCCGGCATAAGTTTTTTGCCTTTATTATCCGTAACGGCTCTTAACACCAGCGAACGTGTATTGTTCTCAACCTTGGGTTCATATGCATACACTTCAGCATCAAATTCACCTTCTAAACCATCCACTTTAAATTTTATCTTCTGTCCTTTTTTGAAAAGGTAAATGTACCGCTCTGGTATTGAAAAATCTATTTTAACTTTACTAACATCCTGCATAGTGGTCAATACCGTTTGCGGCGTTACGTAAGCGCCGCTGCTCACGTTTCGGAGTCCGATTATCCCGGAAAACGGGGCGCGCACATAAGTTTTGGTTATTTCCAGCCGCGTGATAGTAATTTCCGCACGGATCTGCTCTAATGTTGTTTCAAGTATGTCGTATTCTTCCTGCGAAGTTAAGCCCTTTTCTATGAGTTGTTTTTCACGGGCTAATCTTGTTTCGGCAAGTCTCTCATCAACCTGCTGTCTCCTGAGTTTTGCTGTAAGGTCATCGGAATCCAGCTTAAAGAGGGTTTGCCCTCTGCCAACAAAAGTACCTTCTTTGAAATATATGCCTCTTATCTTACGCGATATTTCACTTCGTATTTCAGCTTCTTCGTTAGCCCTGATGTTTCCTATAGCCTTAATATCGTTATCCAGTATTTCTGCTTTCAGAATAAAACCATCTACGCTTATCTGCTGCTGCTGGTTCGGACCTTTTTTCTCGTCCGGTTTATCAGTCTTAGCAATGAATTTGGGGACAAAAATTAGGCCTAGTACAATTAGTGCAATTAAAGGTATCGAAATTAATAGAATTTTTTTCAATTGAATGCGGTAATATTTATCAAAAATACATAAATTCAGCGTATAATGAAATGGGATTTGGCTAACTACCAATAAACAATAGCAGATACGGCTTTTAAGTTCCTCTAGTTACATTTATTTACAATTGTAAAGTATTATAAACAATGTATTTCAATATTGCACTTAATGTATTAATTTGAGAAATAAACTTATAGATCATTATAATGAAATTGCAGGGTAGAACAGCCATTATCACAGGAGGAGCAAACGGCATCGGACTGGAGACCGCTAAACTATTTATTGAAGAGGGTGCCAATGTTGTGATAGCGGATATAACTGAAGCAGCCGGCAAATCAGCCTCTCAAAAACTCGGAAGCAAATGCCACTTTGTAAAAACTGATGTTTCTGATAAATCATCAGCATATTTGTGTATTATTGAAGCATTGAAAAAATTCAGCAGGGTCGATATTCTGATAAATAATGCAGGCATAACCAATGACGCATCCCTTCTCAAAATGTCATCTGAGCAGTTCGAAAAAGTAATTGATATTAATCTGAAGGGTGTATTTTTTATGACGAAATATGCGGCAGCTCACATGGCAGAAAATAATTACGGCAGGATCATCAACACTTCATCAATTGTCGGTTTATACGGCAACTTCGGGCAGACTAATTACGCAGCATCTAAAAGCGGAGTTATTGGTATGACCAAAACCTGGGCAAGAGAGCTTGGCAAAAAAGGTATAACTGTAAATGCCGTAGCCCCTGGTTTTATTGAAACCGATATGCTTGGTACAGTACCCGAGAAGATTCTGGATAATATCAAGGAACGGACTCCGCTGGGAAGACTGGGCTCACCGGCGAATATCGCAAAGGCTTATCTATTCCTTGCTTCAGATGATGCTGAATTTATAACAGGTATTACCTTAAGTGTTGATGGCGGTCTGATTTGGTAAATTCGAGTTAATATGACCTCGTAGGTCTTTCAGACTTCTGAGGTCATATAACAAAATTGGGTACCACATAAGCATGATAAAACTTCAAAAGTCTTTAGGACTTTTGAAGTTAGAAGAAAGAGGTCCTTCCAATTCCCACGGTAAGGCGGAGCAGAACTTATCCATAAATGTACTATTTCATTTCAGTTTATTTCGCCAATACTAGTTTTATAGTATGAGTGAAATTACCTGAAATCAGTTTCGCAAAGTATGTGCCGCTTGGTTTATTTTCTGCATTCCATTGAAGTGAATAATCTCCGCTGCCCAGCTCACCAGTAAAAATGTCAACAACTTTTCTGCCCATAATATCATATATTATCAAAGATGTATATATTTTACTTAAATTGCCCGTTACCACAGAAAAACTAATTGTCGTAACCGGATTAAACGGATTGGGATAATTTTGCCTGAGTGAAAATCCCCTGGGAATATTATTTTCTGTGGATACAATTCCTGTTATACCTGTCATTGTGTCGGTCAGGATATTTACAGTATTTGAATTTGCGCTTCGGTTTGATGTTCCCGAAACACTCACGAATTTCCAAATATTACCTATATGTACACTTGCTGCACCATGATCGGTCTTTGGCGCAAGCAGCGTTGGCTGCGGGGTCCATGTATTTGCTCCCGGTGAATATACATAACACTGGTTTGTTACAGATGAAACCTGGTAACCTCCGCTTACAATAACGCCCTTGTTTCCCCAAGTTGCGCCATATATTGAATTACGAACACCTGGAGGATAAACTGCTCCGGTGGAATCCCATGTTATAACACTGCGGTCACTTTGACTTATCACGCCGCGGAAAACTGTATTAGTAGCTGCAGGATTTGTCCAGTTGGGTCCCCCACAAACATAAACAAGCGTATCACCCGCCGCGGCAAGTACACCGCCGCAACGCGGAGCTGGCATGCTGCTTGCAGGACGCCATGTATTACTGTTTGTGTTATAAAGGTAAACATCATTATATACTGTACCGCTTGGGAAACCCCAGCCGCCTGCACAGTAAAGCAGGCTATCCTGGTAAACAGCTACCGAATGGAACACCCTGCCATAAGTCATATTTGCACCATCTGACCATGTATTGGTTGATAGATTGTATATTTTTACTCTTGGTGTGCATTCGTTTAAAGCAAGTGTGTATGTTCCGCCAAGGCTGTAAAGCTTATTGCCCAACACGGCCGCAGCGCTGATCCAGTAATTCCCGTCCGGGAAGTTTGTTAACGTGCTCCATGAATCAGCCAGAACATCATACCTGTATACGGTATTTGTGATGGCATTCCCATCCTGCAGCCCGCCCAGAACGTAAACCCAGGCTGAATCATTTGTGGAGTAACCTGCACAACCCGGGTATCTTACACCTGCTGTAATCGGCGCACCGGAGGTCATTACAGGTATATATGGAGAATAACTTTGCGGAAAAATACTTCCACTTAATATCGCAAGCAGCAATAGTATGTATAGTTTTTTCATAAATTTATGCGATTGGTTAACTAAATTTAAATAAAAACTATTACAAAAAATACTCTATTAATAACAGATTTTAGAAACTAATCGTTATTTTAGCAGGACTGTTTATATCAAACTAATCGCAGAAAAATGATATTAGATAAACTTGAAAATTGCAGTAAATATTTTTCGTTGGGAAAAGGATTTGAAACCGGATTTAGATTTTTGCTTGAAAAAGATCTGTTAAGTCTTGCAGAGGGCAGATACGATATTGATGGTGAAGATACATTTCTCCTTATTAGTAATTATGATACCAAAGATCCTGAAGAGAAGAAGCCGGAAGCACACAGGAGGTACGCTGATATTCAATATATGATATCAGGAAAAGAACAAATAGGATATGCGCATCTCGAAGATCAGAAAATTACAGCTGAGTATGATACCCGGAAAGATATTATTTTCTATGATGAAGTTTCATTTTATTTTAAGCTGCCGAAAGGCAAGTTTGCCATATTTCTTCCTGATGATATTCACATGCCGGGGATAATTGATGGTGAAATAATGCAGGTAAAAAAAGCTGTTGTTAAGGTTAAATTGTAAATCCCTATAAATATAGACCTCGCAAGTCTTTCAGACTTCTGAGGTCTTATTATAAATTGCTGTTTCAGTATGATAAAACTTCGAAAGTCTTAAAGACTTTTGAAGTTTAAAGCAATTTTTACTTCGCTAATACTAGTTTTATGGTCTTAGTGAAGTTTCCTGCTGTCAATCTTGCAAAATAGGTACCGCTTGGCATAAAATCCGGTTTCCAATCAGCTTCGTATGAGCCTGCTGAAATGCTGCCTTTGTATAGTTCTGCAACCTGCCTGCCTCGAACATCAAATATTTTCAATGAAGCATTGTCAGCAACACGCTCTGCAATATCAAATTTGATCTTTGTAGAAGGATTGAACGGATTCGGGTAATTTTGATGCAGTTCAAAACTGCGCGGCACTTCAGTGCCTATCTGTTGAATGCCAATCGGATCGATGATCTCAAAATTCAGCATCATTCCGTCATCTTCATGCTCCAGGTTATGGCAATGGAACAGGTAGAGTCCCTTATGGTCAGTGAACTTAACCAGGACTTCAACCGTTTCACCCGGGCTTAAATTAACTGTATCTTTCCAGCCCTTATCAGTTGGCGGCAGATTGGTATTGTTATTACGTGAAAGCACCTGCCATTGCGCTTCATGCGTATGCATCGGATGATAATCAGCAGTCTGGTTTATTATTCTCCATTTTTCCAGTGAATGGAGTCTTGTTTCCCAATCGATCCTGTTAATATCAAATGTCAGGCCGTTGATCTTATGCATCGGATGTGAACCGCCCATAGTAAGTGTAAAAGTTCTGGAAGTCACAACTTCAGAAGGATCATAATAGCTGATAGGATCAAATGCACTTGGCACTGTACCCCCGGAAGTATTATTATTTGTAACATCAAACCTTATGATATCAAGCGCAATACCCTGTTTGTACGGCAGGGTACCCCCAAAAGTATATGCAAGAGATCTTAGAGTCACATTTTGCCCTATAGTATTGGAAGAAAAATCCACAAGTATTTCAACACGTTCACCGGGTGCAAGGTTGAACTGAGTTGCCGTAACCGGCGCATCCTTTAATCCGCCATCTGTTGCTATTATACTGAACGACCTGTTATCAGAAAAAGCAATTTTATATACACGGGCATTTGATCCGTTGAGAAGCCTGAAGCGGTAAAGAGTTCTGCCAACCTCAAAATACGCATCGGGGGTTCCGTTGACGAGAACTGTATCACCAAGATATCCCCAGGTCTGCTCGGGTGAACCGGGATTATATGTAAAATTGGGAATATCGGCAGTTCTTCTATCCTGTATACATAACGGTACATCGTATGCTCCTGATGGCAGGTTATAATTTTCAGCGGGGTCACGTACAATGAAAAATCCTGCAAATCCACGATAAACCTGTTTGGCGGTAAGCATATCCGCATGCGCGTGATAAAAATATGTTCCTCCCCTGTTTATTACAGGAAACGTATATATGAATGATGAACCGGGATTAATAGCGTCCCGGGGGTGACCGTCCATGTTAGCAGGCGCGCTGACACCATGCCAGTGAGTAGTTATCACTTCGTTGAGATTATTTATTACGTTCGCAGTGAAAGTCTGACCCTTATCGATCACAACGCTGGGACCGGGATATGAGCCATTGATAGTTACAAGCTGAGTATCCTGACCAGGCCAAACCTGCTCAGTAGTTTCAGCAAGTGTCAAATTTCCGCCATTTGTAAACACCGGAGGAAACCGCAAAGGATTCCCCGTACCCAATACTTCAGTCAAAACGGCATTCTTCTTTTCGTTTGCAAACATTTGCAAAGGTTTTGGAATTGTCAAAAGCGCTCCGGCAGCAAGCGTCTTCATTAACATGTCTCTTCTTTTCATGAATATCCTGTGTGAATTTTATAATTGATGCAAAGTTAGGGATTTTTGTTGATAGTTAAAATGACGTCAAATGATTTGTTGAAATTGGCTGCAAAACTACTTATTTGGGACTAAAGTCCCCGCTGGGGGGCGGGATTTGAATCCCCGCCTTAAAAGGCGGGGCTAATTAAATAAATAGATTTTGTGTTGCCACGACATTTAGGTCGTGGATAAATTATCACAAAAAAACAATGGCTTTCTCCGAAGGAGTGTCTTTAGCAAGCCCAAGATAATAACTGAATCCCCGCTCTGAAGAGCGGGGCTAATCAAAAAGAAGAATCGAAATATCTTACTGAATATCATGTATTCAAATAGACTCCTTAGGCTTAGAATCAGGTAAGGCAAATTCAGAATGATATGATGATCAAAGTATGAAAGTTCATATCTTCTTCAAATTCAAAGTACGTTTGGCAGGGTTATCAACTTTATCTGTACTCTTTAGTTTTGTAAAAACATTCTTCACCGCTTCAATATTACCTTTATTAACTAACACAAGGATCGTATCTCCTTCTTCAAGAATTGAACCTCCGCTTGGTACAACGTAGTCGTTATCTCTGTATATTACTGTTATAAGGCTCTCAGGCGGCAGCTTAAGCTCGGCAAGTGACCTGCCGGCTACTGCGGAGTTTTGCGGAATTATAAGATCAAGGAGATCATTATTAGTTTTTTCAGCATCCGTCATTTCAATTGGAATGTGAGATTTCAGTTCTCTGCCCCCTCTTACACCAAAAAGTTTCGCCGTAAGCGGAATAGACCATCCCTGAACAAGTGCTGAAGTAATCGTGATAAAAAATATCAGGTTAAAGATATACGGACCTATTTCAAGTCCAGCCGTCAATGGAAAAGTAGCAAGTATTACCGGAACTGCCCCCCTTAATCCAACCCAGCTTATGAACATCTTTTCATTCAGTCTGAATTTTGAGAAGATCATTGAAATAAATACACCAATGGGTCTTGCAAAGAATATCAGCACTGCTGAAAGGATCAATCCTGGGGCGATCACCACGTAAAGCTGCGTTGGATAAACAAGCAAACCAAGTGTCAAAAACATAACTATCTGTCCCAGCAAGGCAAGTCCATCAAAAAATCTTATTAATGATTTCTTCTGGATGAATTCACTGTTACCCAGTATAACCGCTGCAATATAAACAGCAAGTATACCGCTTGCGCCCAGCGAAGCTGCAACCGCATAAACGAAGATCGATGATGCAATTGCAAATACGGGGTATAAACTTGGATAAGAGAACTTAAACTTATTGAATGCATATGAAAGAAGTTTACCGGCACCAAAGCCAATTGCTGCGCCAAGCAGCAATTGCTGAAATAAAAAGAGTACGATCTTAAATGGTGATACATCTTCTGCCTGTATCAGCTGAATTAGCACAATGGTGAGTATAATTGCCGCCGGGTCATTGCTTCCGGATTCAAGCTCCAGCAGAGGCTTGATATTACCCTTAAGCCTGGTACCCTTTGCGCGAAGTACGGAAAAAACCGCGGCGGCATCGGTTGAAGAAATTATTGCTCCGATAAGCAGACTTTCAAGCAGCGGCAGCCCGAAAAAATAATGTACAAAAACGCCCAGCGTTGCCGTAGTTAAAACTACACCTAAAGTTGAAAGAGTAAATGCTGTCCACATTACGGGTTTTACATCACGCCACCTGGTTTCAAGTCCACCTGAAAACAATATAAATATCAGCGCTACAATACCCACATACTGCGCAACGTAAACATTATCAAACTGGATCTTGCCCGGCCCGTCAGAACCGGCAAGCATGCCTACAACAAGAAACAGAATTAACGCCGGAAGTCCGAGGTTCTCGGATATTTTTGTTAAAGTAATGCTTATCAGTATTAATACTGAAAGCACAAGCAGTATGTATTCAAATGGCAGCATTTAAAGGAATTTAACTGTAAGTATAAAAAGAATAAATGTAAATGAGTATCCTTGCATAAAATGTTTGAAAGGGTCCTGCTTCAAAGTAAAACTTTGGAAAAACATCAAGAATTTAATCTATCGGGACCAAAGTCCCATTTGTGTGGGGAAAAATCTTACCCCGCTCTAGAGAGCGGGGCTAATCAAATTAAAATGAAAAAATAGTTGAGTAAACAACTTTAAGCTTCTTTACCGTGGCAATTTTTGTATTTCTTGCCGCTGCCGCATGGACAGGGATCGTTTCTGCCAACCTTGGGTCCGACCTTTATAGGAATCTTTTTTGTATCGTTCGGCTGACCCTGCATATTATCTGACTGCTCAGGTGTCATTTTCATACCTACTCCGTCAGCGCTCTGCTTAATAGTTGTCATTCTTTGCGGCATACGCTGCCTTTGAACAGGCGCTTCAACTTTCTGCTCCTGTGTAGTGAATTTGAACACAAAGTTTATTACATCTTTGCTGATATCTTCGAGCATTTGCACAAATAATCCAAAGCCGTCCTTTTTGTACTCGATCAGCGGATCCTTCTGACCGTATGCGCGGAAATTGATACCTTCTTTCAGGTCATCCATTTCACGCAGGTGTTCTTTCCATTTATCATCAATTACTGTTAACATCGCAAATCGTTCTATCTGCGCTATCAGGTCAACTCCGTATTTTTCTTCTTTGCGGGAATAGTTCTCATGCACAAGCTTCATAATATAATCTTCAAGTCCCTTTTCACCGAGTTTCTGGAATTCCTCAGGGGTAATATCCATCAATACTGTAAATGTTCTTTGAACTTCATCTCTAAGACCGTTGTAATCCCCTTCCGGATAGTATTTCTGTACAGTTTTTTCAACATATGAGCCGGCCATATCAAATATTTCATCTTTGATACGCTCGCCCATCAGTGCCTGGCGGCGCCTGTCGTAGATAACTTCGCGCTGCTGGTTCATTACGTTATCATACTCAAGCAGTCTTTTGCGTATGCCAAAGTTATTCTCTTCCACTTTTTTCTGCGCGCGCTCAACAGAGCTTGTTATCATTGAGTGCTCGATAGCTTCACCTTCATCAATGCCAAGCTTTTCCATTACCCTTGAAATTCTTTCACTTCCAAATAACCTCATCAGGTCATCTTCGAGTGAAAGGAAAAATTTAGAAGACCCGGGGTCTCCCTGCCTGCCGGCACGTCCGCGGAGCTGCCTATCGATACGCCTTGCTTCGTGACGCTCGGTACCTATAATATGCAGACCGCCAAGATCAGCAACACCGGGTCCCAGCTTAATATCTGTACCACGGCCTGCCATATTGGTTGCTATTGTTACTGCGCTTTTTAAACCGGCATTCTGGACTATCTGCGCTTCACGCTGGTGCTGTTTAGCGTTAAGAACTTCGTGGGCTACCTGCTTACGTTTGAGCATACGGCTAAGCGTTTCCGATACTTCCACCGAAGTAGTACCAACAAGCACCGGCCTGCCGATCTTTTTCATCTGTTCAATTTCAGCTATAACAGCGTTATACTTTTCGCGTTTGGTTTTATAAACAACATCGTTCATATCGTCTCGAACACAATCTCGGTTTGTAGGAATGACAACAACATCAAGTTTATAGATATCAAGGAACTCACCCGCTTCAGTTTCAGCGGTACCTGTCATACCTGCAAGTTTTTTGTAAAGTCTAAAGTAATTCTGCAAAGTTATGGTTGCAAGCGTCTGTGTATCCTTTTCAACATGAACACCCTCTTTTGCTTCAATTGCCTGGTGGAGCCCTTCGGAGTATCGTCTGCCGGGCAATACACGACCCGTGAACTCATCAACGATCATAATTTTGTTATCCTGAATAACATACTCAACATCATTTTCATACAATGAATATGCCCTCAACAGCTGCTGAACAGTGTGAATTCTGTCACTCCTTAAAGAGTACAGTTCGCCCAAGGCATCCTTTTTTGCGATCTTTTCAGCTTCGCTTAATGTATCATCATCTTCAAGATGTGCGATTTCAGTGCCCATATCGGGTAGGACAAAGAAATCTTTATCTTCCTGGGCTGATGTCAGAAACTCCCGTCCTTTTTCTGTGAGGTCAATTGAATGCGCCTTCTCATCAATAGCAAAATACATTACATCGTCTATTTCAGGCATTCTCTTGGCGTTATCACGCAAAAACTCTATTTCAGTCTGCTGCATAAGAGTTTTGTTAGCTGGCTCGGAAAATAGTTTCAGCAGTTTCTTGTTTTTCGGAAATCCGCGGTTAGCCCTTAACAGCGCAACACCTGCTTCATGAATTTCATCCTTGGAAGCGGCTTCGCCCTTATTTATAATAGCTTCAGCTTCGCCAACAAATTTTGCTATCAGACTCTTTTGAGCATCAACCAGGCGCTTAACACGCGGGTTCATTTCATCAAACTTATGCTCGCTCATTTCCACTGCGCCCGAAATGATAAGCGGCGTTCTTGCTTCATCTATAAGTACTGAATCAACCTCATCAACAATGGCGTAATTGTGGCCGCGCTGCACCATAAATTTTTTATCAACCACCATGTTATCTCTCAGGTAATCAAATCCAAACTCATTATTAGTACCGTAAACAATATCGCAGGCATATGCCTCGCGGCGCTTATCGTTATCCATATCGTTCAGTATAACACCAACTGTTAACCC
>JBHEKV010000061.1:0-6224 GCA_041859235.1 Ignavibacteria bacterium
GCTTCCTGGCGAAGCTCGGCGCGCATTGGCTGTGAGCGGTAGCCGGAGTACATTCCGGGCTCATTAATAGACTTGGAGACATTTGTCGCGGCGGTTAAGATCACATTATCGCAGATCGAGATATGCCCTACGATGCCAACCTTGCCGCCGATCATGCAGTTCCTGCCGATTTTTGTCGAGCCTGCCACACCGGATTGCGCGGCAATAACTGTGTTCTCGCCAATTTCAACATTGTGCGCTATCTGTATCATGTTATCAAGCTTCACTCCCCGCCTGATTACAGTCTCACCCATTGTGGCGCGGTCAATGGAACAGTTAGAGCCAATTTCGACATCATCTTCTATTACAACAATGCCCTTCTGCGGGATCTTCTGGAATGTGCCATCAGGATTTTTAGCCTGCCCGAATCCATCTGAGCCTATAACCGTACCTGAATGAATGATAACACGCGAGCCGATCCGGGTTCCCTGATAAATGGTAACATTGGGATATATCAGGACATCCTCAGCAATTTCAGATCCCGCCATAATGACAGAATTGGGAAGTATAGATGAGCGTGCACCGACCTTAACTTTCGCGCCAATAAAACAATGCGCCCCTATGCGGACATCATCACTGGAGATCTCAGCGGTATCGCTGATAACGGCGGTTTCGGCAATGCCAACTTTCTGCAGCTCAGTCTGCGGAGAGAGGATATCGAGCAATGTTAAGAAAGAAAGATACGGGTCTTCGACCCTGATGAGCGGAAGCAGGCGGTCATCAAGCCTTTGGTACAGCGCGGGATTGAATTTTTTTGATACAATAACACAGCCGGCAGAAGTGCCTGAAAAATATTTTTCGTATACAGGATTTGCGATGAAAGTTATCTCATCTTCACGGGCTGTTTCAATTTTCCCGATGCCTGAGATCTCTTTATCCGCAAATGCAGGTAAAGTAAGCTCGCCTGATATAAGTTCTGCTATTTCGTGAAGTTTCATGGTGTGATGAGTGAATGCTTTGTTAAGCTTAAAAACTATTAAATACAGACCTCCACCGTTAGAGCCGGTTCTGCGACCTAAATCCCCTACTTTGAAAGGAGGGGACCTTTCTACACTTCCTTCCTCCGTTTCACGCAGTAAGGCGTCGCGTGCAGCAAGGCCATAGATTTAAAATCAAAAGCCAATCTTTGTATGTCTCCCCCTTACAAAGGGGGAGTGTCCCGAAGGGACGAGGGGGTCTAAAGCAAAGTGACCACCCCTCAATCTATTTCCTTTGGAAATAGATTTCTTCCCCTCCTTGCTCCCGCTTTCAGCGGGACTGCGAAACTACCACGGTAGTTTCTTGAAAGGAGGGGAGCTTTTTCTATTACTATTACTGCGATTCCAGTTTCTTAATTACTTTCTGTGTCAGGTCGTAGCGGTCATTCATGTAAAGCAGCATAAGCTGTGTTGAGCGGTCAATTACAAAATCATAGCCGCCTTCTTTGGCAACATCCTGAATAGCTTTAAAGACCCTGTCCTGTACGGGTTTCATAAGTTCAGTCTGTTTCTGGAAGTACTCACCTGACTCGCCGAATTTGTTCTGTTTGAAATCAGCTATCTTCTGTTCCTGAAGCTTGATCTCTTCTTCCTTCTGCTGTTTTATCTTCTCGGTAAGGATAAGCTTTTTCTTGTCATAATCATCTTTCATTATAAAAAGACTGTCGTTGAGCGACTGCAGCTCAAGCTTCCATTTCTGCACCATGTTATCCAGGTTTGTCTGCGCGTCGCGCGCATCCTGCAGGGTCTCGAGTATAACTTTTGAATCAACATAGCCGATCTTCTGCTGGCTGTATGCTGAACCCGCAAAAAAGATAAGAGCAAATATTACCGCAAATGATAGTTTCATCGCTTTAGTATTAATTTCTGGGAAAATGATTGAATTAAAGCGTATAACTTTATGAAATATGACCTAATTTGATTTGAAATTCAATATGAAAAAAGTAATTTTACCGGTTTGGTAAGACCCTCACCCCCAGTCCCCTCTCACTAATGGAGAGGGGGGAGTTATGCCTGAATTTGGCAAATGACTCCCCTCTCCTTCAAGGAGAGGGGTTGGGGGTGAGGTAATTTATTTCAGTTTATCTAATACTTTGAATGTGATATCAATTTCTTTATCGCCGTAAATCAGCGCATCGCTGGCTTTATCAAGCACAATGTTGTATTTAAGTTCTTTGGCAATAGTTTCTATCGACTTGGTAATTTTTTCCTTCACAGGTTTAAACAACTCAACCTGTACATCATAAAGCTGCTTCTGGATATTCTGCTTATACAAAGAAAGTTCCTGGTCCATAGCCTGTACTTCTTCCTGCATAAGCCCCAGTTCGCTTTCAAGTGATTTTATCTGGTCAGCGTTAAGCTTGCCTGCTTCTATCTGTTTCTGGGCGTCTTCATATTTCGCCTTAAAAGCGTCAGCTTTGGTTTTTATATCGTTTTCCTTTGTTGTGATAGTATCAATGTATAATTTCTGCAGGTCTTCAAGCTTTTTCTTTACTTCCTGCGCTTCGGGCAGCTGTGCAATTATAACTTCGCTATCAACGAAGGCTATTTTCACCTGGCTGCTTGCTGATGCTGCCACAACAGCGAACAAAAATAATGCTATTAAGATGTTTTTCAATTGTTTCTCCTTAAATATGAATTTATTTTTAATTTCTATCCTTTGAAAATCTTACCCCAAAAAATTATCAGCAGTTAGAATCCCCTGCCGAACTGAAAATGGAAGAGCCACGAAGGGTCTTCGTTATCCACAACTTTCCTATCGAAGCCGTAGCCGAGATCAAACCCGATGATACCTACTGCCGGCAGCATTAGCCTTGCGCCAAAACCGACAGAGCGCTTGAGATCAAAAATATCAGCAGTCTTGAATGATGACCACAGGTTGCCCGCTTCAGCGAACATGGTGAGGAAGATAGGGATAGGATCCTGTGACAATGAATACCTGAGCTCAACGCCGTACTTCATCATAAATCTGCCGCCCACAGGAGAACGCACTGAGTTCACAGGTCCTACGGAACGGTCATCATATCCGCGAAGCGCGACTGTATTGTAAGAAAGTCCGCTTCCGCCCATGAAGAAGAGCTCGTTTGGCGGTACGTAGTTATCGCCTGAAAGGCTTGATATACTCTCAATATCAAACAAAGAGGCAAGCACAAGCTTGCCGGCGTTATCAAGGCTCTTATAGGCTTCGCTCTTGAAACCAAGCTTATAGAAATTTGTAGTACCAATTAAGTTCGCGCCCGCAATTTCCGCTGAGAGTGAAATTTTTGAACCAACTGAAGGGAATATCGGGCTGTTGGTTGAGTTCCTTGAAATTACCTGTCCGATACTAATCTGTGTTCTTAAACCTGTTTCATAGATACCTGCGCCATTTATAACATTTGTACGCTGAAATTTTAAGAACCAGTCGCCGCGAAAATAATCATCCGGGAAGCGGAAACGTCTCCCGACATTCAGTGTGGAGCCTGTTTCCTGGATCTCGTATGTGTAGTTCTGCTTGGTATCATACAGATCGATACCGGCAGATGTTGGAGTGTTGAAGAGCCACGGCTCAGTGAAGCCTATTCTGAAAGTACGGTAAGTACCTTCTGTGCCGAAATCCCATTGCAGCGAAAGTATCTGGCCCGCACCGCCGGAAAGCGGATCGAGTATATCGAAGTTATTGAATGTAAGCCCCAGGCTCCCTGAAAATCCGAAAGTCTGGCTGTAACCAACAGAAGCGTTCAGCTGGTCAGAAGAACGCTCTTCGACAAGGTAAACAAGGTCAACAGTGCTGTCATTTCTCTGAACAAAATCATAATTAAGCGCTTCGGGGTTGAAGTAGTTCAATTGAGATATCTGCTGCATACTTCTCACCATCGCGGTTTTATTGAAATACTGTCCGGGAAGTGTAAACAGCTCTCTGCGGATAACCTTATCCTGTGTTTTGGAGTTGCCTGAAAAGTTAATCAGGCCGACCCTGTACTGGCGGTTCTCGCTAATGTTAATTTTGAGGTCAACATAGTTATTATCTTTCACGGTTTCATCAACATCGGCGTTAAAACCAAGATAACCGTTATCAAGATAAAGCGAAGCTATATCGGACTGGCTTTCATTTCCGCGCAGGTTCTGGTTAAACTTCATAAAATTGAAAACATCGCCGCGCTTCATATCAAGCTTTTCAAAAAGAACTGAATCTTTGTAGACCGTGTTACCTTCAAAAGTTATATTGCCGACTTTGTATTTGGGTCCTTCGGCTACTTTGATAAGTATATCGACATCCTCTTTGTTATTCTTATACTCCAGCTTATCTTCAATGATAGTTGCATCTTTAAAGCCGTTCTGCTTGTAATAATCAATTATGAATTCTTTATCTTTTTCATAATCGTTCCTGTTGAAGCGCGCTTTATCCCAGAACTTCCACCATACACGCTCTGAGGTTTCTTCCATTGCGCCTTTAAGATCGCCGGAAGAAATTTTACTGTTGCCGGCAAACCTGATATGACGCACGCTTATTTTTTTTCCTTCAGATATTTTTACACGAAGCTGCGCTTCGTTGTATGAGTTCACAAACTGGTCCACCTTTACTGTTGCCAGCGGGTATCCTTCTGTCTCATACAGTTTGGTTATATTGTATTCTATATCCTTAACGGTCTGCGGTGTTATCACCTGCCCGGTTTCAAGGGGGATCTTTTCTTCAAGGTCCTTATCGCTGAACTCATCATTGCCTGAGAATTTTATGTTATCCAGCTTGGGAAGCTCTTTTACCTTAATGACAAGATATGCGCCATCACCCACCTTCTTATCAACAACAATTTCCACATCACTGAAAAGCTTCATGTTCCACAGGTTCATAATGGCGGATTGTGTTGCTTCAGAAGGTATCATGATCTCATCGCCGACCTTGAGTCCGCTGTTTGAAACAATGATGCGGGAATCATAAAATTTATTACCTTCGGCGTTTATGGAAAGTATTTTATATGTTCTCGGTCCATCCTGGGCTGAAACATTATACTGAAGTGTGAATATGAGGGCAAAAAATAAAAAAAGAACTTTCTTTATATCTCTCATTAAGCTTTTTTCTTTGTTTGAATTTGTTTAGTGGTCATTCCGAACCTGCGCTCCCTGTTCTGGAACTCGCGAATCGCGTCATAAAGCTGCTGCCTTCTGAATTCAGGCCAGAATGTTTTATCGAAATAGAATTCAGTATATGCAGATTCCCATAGCAAAAAATTACTTATTCTGAAGTCTCCGCCTGTTCTTATGAGCAGGTCAGGATCGGGGATATCCCCGGTTACGAGGTAACTTGAAAATGTCTTTTCGTCAATATCTGATTTAGCCAGCTTGCCTGACTTTACATCAGCGGAGATATTTTTAACCGCATTTAGTATATCCCACCGGCCGCTGTAGCTTAAAGCTAAAACCAAAGTCATGGTCTTATTGTTCCTTGTTTTTTCTATTGCTTCGTTAAGCTCGTTAAGCACCTGCGGCGGCATTGAAGACATATCACCCACCGCCATAAGTCTTACGTTATTTTCGTGAAGCTTATCTGTTTCGCTGCGCAGTGAGCGGATAAGGAGCTTCATCAGGATCGCAACCTCGGTTTTGGGTCTGCGCCAATTTTCTGTTGAAAATGTATATAAAGTGAGGTATTTAACTCCAATTTGCCCGCATGCTTCAACAATATCGCGGACTGAATGGACACCTTCTCGGTGGCCGAATGTACGGGGGCGGTTCTTATCCTGCGCCCAGCGCCCGTTGCCATCCATGATTATAGCAATATGCCGGGGTATTTCACCCGAGCTTTTGATATGATCCTGTACTTTTTTATCTGAACCGGATGGTTCGTTAAAAGCCATTATAATTGATTAATTCCGGCGGCTTGCCTTGCAAAATTCTGTTAGTAAACCAATAATTTAGCGTATAATCAGTAAAAATACAATTGATAAAAAAATACAGGGGAAATTGCAGCAGAAATGCAATTTTGCGGGTTTGGCAGGATTATTTTGTTAATCTATCATGAGTGTAGTATGTCATAGCTCCCATAAATGCGCCGCCGGCTACACACCAGAGTATGTCATCTATTATGTAAGTGATATCCCAGAATTTGGCGATGCCAAGCATCATGAAGCTGAAGAAACCAATTACGGATAGATTGTAATATATCCCCCACATAACGGGCTGAATGAGCCGTGTCAGAGGTTTAGCCATCCGCCAGTAAAAATACACAAA
>JBHEKV010000167.1:0-7192 GCA_041859235.1 Ignavibacteria bacterium
GTGTTAAAATACATCCTGAATAAAGCAGAAGTTGTACCTGTAGAAACAGTATCCCATGTAAGACCTGCGGTTGTTGTTTTCGCAAAAAAGCCCTGGTCTCCGGTTATAAAACCCGTCGTTTTATTTACAAAGTGTACAGCGTTAAAATTCCTGTTATAAGGAACACTGATAACATGCCAGCCGGCGCCCTGGTTGGTGGTGCGGATTATTTTGCCTCCAAAACCTACAGCAAAACCGGTGTCACGCGAAGGAAAGAAGATTCCCCTCAAAGCCGTAGTTACCGGGGTCTGTGTTACCGCCCAGTTGTTACCCAGATTCCATGTATTTATTACTGTTCCGCTATCGCCGCATGCAAACACATCATTTAACCATGAATATGTTACATCATATATGAATTTCTTTGTTGGTACATTCTGTACCTGCCAGTTAGCACCCATATCGGTAGTTTTCATCACGGTGCCCAGCATACCAACAGCAAAACCTTCGGTGTTGCTGTTCATTACTACAGATTGTAAATTGTTGCCCTGCGGCCTGGGGTTAACCCATTCCCACGTTTGTGAGTACACTGCTGATACTGCCAGCAGTAATAATAAAATTGTTTTGTTTATTGATTTCATTTTTATAATTCTTATTAGTTAGTTAGATTAGTTGTTTTTGTTTGAAAACTTTTTTCGTCCCCCTTCAATATTCTCATCAAAGGGGGATTCCAAAAGAAATTACCTGGAGGAGTAATTTAAATTCTTAACTTCGTTGTTCAGGTTCTTTATTTCCGCGCCTACCCTGTAGTTGCGGTAAACAAGATAAAGCTCGCTGATTACTAATGTTATTACTATTGAAAATATTGCTATTACTGTGATCATTTTGTTTTTACTTCTTTCTTTTATTGTTTATTATTTTTAAATTTTTTATTTTCTTTGGTTTTTTGAGATTTGACGTTTCACGTTTGACATTTGACGTTTTACGTTTTAATATATCTTCACCTGTATCTGCGGCATTTCCGGATTTTCCGGGTACTTTGGCATCATGTACCTGTAATTTTCGTTTTCCTGCTGCATTGCTTCTTTCATCAGTGGACTGTTTTCTTCGACCGCCCACTGGAGTCCCAGGATGGTGAGCAGCACCAGAACGAAAAAAAGTGATAACAGGTGTTTTAATATTTTATGGTGCATTTTGCGTTTTCCTTTCTGTTGCTTTACTAAATACTGCTCTTCTAATTTTTTTTGTACTTATCTGATCATTTCTGATCTCTTATGAAGCAAAGATATATTTTAATGACTGCCCGGAAAAATTGAATTTCTTCATAAATTAAAGACTGATGGCGTTTATGGGTGATTTTAATTTGCAAAAATCCATTAAATTCGCTATTTTTCGTTAAAATTGATTAATTTCTGAGAGGGTAAATTTAAAACCGGTTGAAAACAGTAAGTGATGACTTGTTCAGGCTGATAAAGTCGCTGAATAAGTCAGAAAAGGGCTTTTTTAAGAAATATGCGGCAAAAAATGCTACCGGAGGCAAACAGAACTATATTTTCCTGTTTGAGGCGATTGATGCCATGAATGAGTATGATGAGGAAGTACTGAAGAAGAAACTGAAGGATCCTTCACTTTCAAAACAGCTTCCGGTGTATAAAGTGTATTTATTTAATCTCATTTTAAAGGCGCTGAATCTTTACGGTGCTTATGATAATTCCGAAAGCCAGCTCAATGAATTGCTTGCAAATATCAGGATACTTACTTCCAAACATCATTACCGCGAAGCCCGTAAGATAATTAAGAAAGCCAAAGAAATGGCTTACCGGTTTGATAAACACAAGTTTATGATGGAGATCCTTGCCGCTGAGCGGCATATACTTATGCTCTCGCCGGTAAAAAATATCACCGAAAAGCGTTTGGCATTATATGAAGAACAGCGCGACCTTTTGGAGAGAATGAAAGAGTTCTATGAAGTAAGCCTGCTTTGTGACAGGATGACAATTCTGGTAGATAACGAAGCTGATTTCAGATCAAATGAGAAATCCGCACAGATCGAAGAAATTATGACCCGCGGTATACTGAACCCCGGGCAAAAGATGAAGGGCTATTACGCACAGATGAATTTTTATCACACCCACTTGATATACAGCGGTTCAAAAGGTGATAACACTGAAATACTTAAGAATCTGAAACAACAGATAGCGTATGATGAGGCAAACAAACACTTCATTGAAGAAAATCCGCAGAATTATGTATATGCTCTCATAAACCTGCTTCTGTATTCGCATTACGCCCGGGATAATAACGAAATCGAAAGAACTCTTGCTAAGCTTGAAGCGGTAAAGAAAAAGATGAAGGGTAAGATTGCCCGTGAAAACGAGATACAGATAATGTTTCATGCTTCGAATATTGAAATGATAATATTCGAAAAAACCTGTAATCTTTCAGCCGGCAGGATCAAGGCAAAACAGATAGAAGAAGATTTCAGAACGTACGGCAATGAAGTACCGCTGCATATCAAGGCTTTAATGCTGCTGAATCTTGCATGTTTTAATATAATTGATGAAAATTACTCCGCCGCGGTTAAATACCTCAATACGATCCTGAATACCCCTGAACTTAGCATCAGAACGGATGTAAACAAAATAGCGCGAATTCTCCAGCTGGTCATTCACTATGAAATGAAGAATTATGACCTGCTGGAATACCTTCAGGTTGCGGCAAAGAAATTCTTCGGTACCAAGCTATCAAAGTTTGAACAATCTCTGTTGAAATTTTTCGGTACTATAATAAAACATCCGGCAGAAAAACACCGGGCAATGTTTGATGAGCTGACTTTTGCCCTTAAACGTGCCGCTGATATGAACGGAATACTGAATTACTTTGATTTTATATCATGGGCTAAGGCACACGCTGAAAGTAAAACACTCTTTGATGTACTTAAGGAAAATTTGAATGAATCAAAAATTACCCAATAATAATGAAGACCGTAAGTGATGATCTGTTCAGGCTGATAAAGTCAATGAATAAATCAGAAAAAGGGTATTTTAAGAAGTATGCCGCCAAAAATGAAGCTGGAAGCAAACAGAACTATATTCATTTGTTTGACGCCATCGACGCAATGAGCGAATACGATGAGGAACTGCTGAAAAGGAAACTGAAAAATGGATCCTTTGTGAAACAGCTTCCTGTATATAAAGTCTACCTGTTTAATCTTATATTAAGGTCACTGGCGCCAAGCTCAGTCACTGCCGATGCGGGAACCAGGATGAAGGAATACATCGAAAACTCCAGGATACTTTCATCCAAAGCCTTATACAGGGAAGCCTTAAAGCAGCTGAAAAAGGCAAAGGAGCTTGCCCGGAAGTTTTCCAATTACCTTGTCCTGCTTGATGCACTTATCGCAGAAAGAAATATACTCTCTGTTATGCCCGATAAGAATATTTCTGAAATGAGAAAACAGCTTTACGAAGAACAGCTTGATACAGCGAGGAAGCTCAGTAAAAACTTTGAATACAGCTGGCTTTCTGATCAGATGGTTATCTGTATTGAGCAAAAAGGCGATTTTACCGATTCAGAGCGCAGCAAAGAAATGGAAAAAATAATGCAGATGCCGCTTATCAGCAAGGATAGCAGCGCTGAAGACCTTAATATGAAATTTTATTTATTACACACCAAACTATTCTATTATTTAGGCAGAAACGAATTGCTGAAGGTGAAAGGATTGCTGCAGGAAGAAATCGAGCTGCTCGAAGAAAACCGCCATTTTATAGATGATAATCCGCGTAATTATTCCAGCGCACTCATTAATTACCTTATGTTCTCGCAATTAACAGGGTTCCGTAAAGATGTTCTTACCGCTATAACAAAGCTGAATGCTCTCAGAAAAAAATTAAAGAACAAAGTGCCTCTCTCGCTTCAGCTTCAGATATCTTTTCATGCGGCAAACTCTGAAATGCTTGTTTACAAAAACTCCGCCGATACCAGACGCGGAAGAAACCTGGTGAAAAGACTGGAAGCTGAACTTCCCAGGTTTGGCAATGAAATACCTCCGCAATTGAGAATTTCTCTTCTAAGCAATATTGCTTCATTCCTGGTTATGGATGGCAGTTATGGATCAGCGCTTAAGTTCAACAATAAATTGCTGGAAGAAGCCGGGTTGAATTTCAAAAGTGATGTTTATTTATTCGGCAGACTGCTGAGCCTGGTTATACATTACGGGCTGGGCAATTATGACCTGCTGGAGTATAATGTTGAAAACACATATAAATTCTTCAGAGAAAAAAATGCTCTTCACAAAGCTGAAAGTCTGATTTTTGCCCATTTTAAAAGATTACTGAAAACTGAACAGGGTGAACACAAAGAACTTTTCAAGGAACTTCATTTTAATCTGAAGAAGCTCCCAATGGATAACGTTACTCAGAATCTTTTTGCGATGCTCAATTTTGCTGTATGGGCCGAAGCTGAAGCAGAAGGAATATCCATGGCAGAGGCAATAAAGAAACAGAAATAGATAAACAATTTACAGTAATATGAAAAATTATCTGACTTTGGCAGCATTTATTATCGCAATGATATCCTGCTATGCGGTAATTTCGCAAACTCAAAATGATTCAACAAAAAACAGCAGCGAAAATGTTCAATGGGAAATGAAAGTATATTATTTCGTTTTCCTTAACGCCGTTAAGGATAGACCCGTAATTGATTCTGTAACCGCGATGGAAATTCAGAAAGGGCATATAGCCAACCTTGAAAGAATGTACTATGAAGGGAAATCAAAACTTGCCGGGCCATTTATGGATGGCGGCGAAATGCGCGGTATCGTTATACTTGATGTCGCATCAGAAGAGGAGGCGCGTGAACAGATGAGCCGCGACCCTGCAATAATCAACGGCAGACTTGAAGCGGTAATAAAAAAATGGTACGGACCCGCCGGTTTAATAGTGGAACCTAAAGCACGTTAGTAAATAATCAAATTCTGTCATAATTTCGTTTTATCATTCCGGTAACTTTACTCATACCAAATTTATTGTAGAAGTCTTCAAGTTGTTCATCACAGCAAAGATCTACCATATAATAATCTTTTAGCTTCTCAAGCATTCTTTTAACCAGCTCTGCGCCAATTCCTTTCTTTCTGTATTCCGGTACCACTTCAAGCAATGGAATATATGCCGAAAGGGTTTTATCTGTTATGGCAGTAATGAAACCTATCAAAGCTGCTCCATCCCTGGCTGTTACTAAATAATCGCTGTTCTTAAGTATTTCCAGTCTTTTAGGCGGTTCAGGTTTTTGCGGCCATCCTTCAAAAAAAGGATCCATATCCGCTTCAGTTATTCCGGCAATATCATATTGATAACTTATCATTTTTTAACCAATATATCCTTCCACGCTTCGGCATCATGCTCAAACTTGAACTTAAAGCCTGCATCAATGATTTTCTTAGGCATTGCCCGCCTGCCATCAAGCACAACTGTTGACATTTCACCCAGAACGGCCTTAATTACAAATGACGGAACAGACATAAATGCGGGTCTGCCCAGCAGCTTTGCTGCGTGTTTTGTGAATAGTGCATTTGTTTGCGGATTCGGCGCTGATGCATTATAAATTCCCCGGATATTACCGTTATCAATTGCAAACATATACATCGCGATCAGGTCATCGATGTGTATCCAGGATATATATTGTTTTCCGCTGCCAAGGGGTCCGCCTACAAACAGTTTTACAGGCATTAAAAGCTTATTCACTGCTTCTGAATCGGATGCCATCACAAAACCTGTACGAAAAATGACCGTTCTTACACCCAGTTCCTCAGCTTTTAATGCCGCCTGTTCCCAGTCATGCGTTAACTTCCCAAGAAAACTATTTGCCGGAGGCGAGTCTTCGTACATTTCTTTGCTGCCCGTATTCCCGTAATAATCCACCCCTGAAGTACTGATAAGCACTTCGGGCTTTGTTTCCATATGCCGGATAAGTTCAATTAAGCTGCCGGTTACGTTCATCCGTGAATCATAAAATTCCCTCTTTGCTGCGTCAGTCCATCTTTTTGCGCCCAAATTTGAACCTGCCAGATTTATCATCGCATCAATTTTTTCATTCTTCAGCGAAAGTATATCATTTACGCCAACAATTCTGTATGCATCCTTAAGTTTTTTTTCTGCTGCAACCGGATCTGTGGTAACGGCAATATATCTATCTTCCCGTTCAACAATCCTTCGAATCATGTGCCCGCCTATCATTCCGGTTGCGCCGGTAATTAATATTGTTTTCTGCATGTTTCAGTCATTCATAATTGTTGGCGATAACACCAACAATGGGCTAGATTGTTTTGCCATTATTATTTTATAACACCAAAATCTTTAAGTATCTTTTCAGTAATTGCTTTTCTGGATTCGCCGAACCTGGGATTATCTTTATCTGTTTCAACGTTTATAGCGTAAAAATAAACATTATCGCTTTTTTCCACCCAGCCAACCAGCCAGCCAATATCTTTTTTATCTTCATATCCCCAGCCTGTTTTTCCCCGCAGAATATATTCTGTACCTGAATCAAGTACAATTATGCTCTTAAGAATATCCACTGATCTTTTCGAGACCGGCAGTTCATATTTATAAAGCTTTTTCATGAATTCAATCTGTTCTGCCTGAGATATTTTTAAACTGCCTTCCAGCCAGAATTTATCAATACCGGAGGAAATATCTTTATTTCCGTAATTAAAACTGTTCAGCATTTCCTGCATTTTTTCAGCCCCCACGCGGCGGGCAAGCTCTTTATAATACCACACACATGAAAATTTTATTGCGTCCTTCAGGCTCAGATCCTTATCGCAGGTTTCCCTGCTTTTAGTGTTATCCCACGGAATAATAAAATTTTCATCTGCAATTACCCCTGTTTCAAGTCCAATAATGCTGTTGGGTATCTTGAATGTTGATGCGGGCGTGAATCTTGTAAAACACCGGGCGGAATCATAGTAATAGTACTTTTCACTGTACATGTCATATAACATAAATGAACCTTTTACATCATACTCATCGAAGTACTTTTTCACATCCTGTGCTTCAGCCGAAACTGAAATAAATAACATCAGCAAAAGAATCGTTTTCATGATCAAAATTTATGTATTTAATTGTTTACGGAAATTACAAATATTGCAGTGATGAGCTCACCGGAAGAATACAAAAATAACCTGTTAAAATTTGATTTACAATCATTCTTAAAAGAT
>JBHEKV010000235.1:0-4479 GCA_041859235.1 Ignavibacteria bacterium
GTTTGCGATACCCATACCGGCAAGTCATGGCTTATTCTGCCAAGCATCATATTCATCTGACCCGTATGATGCATAACATGCCGCATATTATACATGGTAATTTCTATCATACTGTAATCTTTCCAGGGATTTGTCCATCTGTGAGCCGCCTTAACTTCATCCATATCTTTCAATAAATTCTGCAGCTTGATGCGGCAATGCGCTGTATATGCAAGCAATTCTTCTTTACTGTAGATTTTCTCCGGCATTACTTCATCAATATCCTCTTCCTTCATTGTAAAAGGCTCGGGCATTCTGAAGTTATCGGGATCCATATCCAGGTAATAATCAGTGAAGAATAATGTATGGAATGCGATATACCAATAGCTGCTCCTGATTTCATCAATGTGAGTTGCATGCAAAGTATCTTTGCCGGTGGAATAGTTGTAAGTCCATAAATCATGGGGACACTTTACTATTGCATTTTCGAACATATCAATTGCCGCGCCAAATTGCAGCCAGAGCTCATTCTTAATGTTTATCATAATTTAATACGAATTTATATTTTTTTAGAACAAGGGGCTCGAACCCCTTGTTCATGCCACATTGTGGCAATGGGACTTTCGTCCCGACACACTTAAATACTATTTAAATTACCAATTCATTCGCTGAAGAAATTATCCTTAAACTGATCCATCGCGTAATACAATATTTCAAAGTTTTCATTCTCTTCGGGGAAGTGCAGGAAGAAATACACTTCCGGTAATCCTTTATCCTGCCACTTTTTTATCATATTTATCCAAACGTCAATCCTTTTTTTATCAATTTCATATCCGTATGTATCAAACCGTATAAACGCGGTGTGATTTGTGAGCTTAAGTTTATTCAGGTATTTTATAGTTTCAAATTTATCAACTATAACCAGCCCGGCATTATTTTTCCTGAGTATAGCATACGCATCATTTAAAATATTATCATACTCCAGCCAAAAAGGGCGCAGCTCAACACTGACCTTAAAATCACGTGGCAATGAGCTTAGATAACTATCAAGTACATTAAAATTCTCCGGAGAAAAATCAGGGTGCAGCTGCAAAAATGAAATACCAAGATTCTCTTTGAAGAAGCTTACCCGTTTAATAAAGTCATCTGTCAGCTCAGCTGTACCTATGAGCATTTTATCATGTGTAATAAGTTTTGGGAACTTGGGGCAGAACTTAAAGTTTGTTCCGACTTCATCGCGCCATCTTTCAATTCTTTCAACATCTACAAAATCATGGTAGGTTGAATTCACCTCAACACAATTGAACTGCTGCGAATAGTGGGCAAGGTACTTGCCCGGCTTGGCATGGGAGGGATAAATTTTCCCTACCCACTTGCTGTAACCCCACTGTGAGCAGCCGAAGTATATCATTTTAGTACTGCTTTTTCTGATTTCATCTTAATCTCATCATCAAGCGGTTCCGCCAGCTTTCCCGCGCTATCAGCCTGAGCCCTCAAAAATTCACCCGCCGTTTTGGTCTTCAGCAGTACGGGCATTCTTGTATGAATCGATTTCATGAAAGTATTCGGCTCACATGTTATTATGCTTGCGCTTTCGGTTTCATCAATCCCTTTTTTTATAATGCCGCCTGCAAAAAATATTGGTGTCCTCTGAATTGATATCCTTTGCGGCACTTTTTTTCCTTTTTCACCTGTCCATTCATAAAATGCCGTCATCGGAAATATACATCTGTTCTCATCGAATATTTTTTTCCATTTGCTGCCTTTTTTAAGTATCGTTTCTATTTTGGAATTAAATATATCCTTTTCGATCATCGGATCCTTGCCCTTAGCTGCGCGTGATGGGTCGTACACCTGTGATTTTATTCCCCATTTCTTCAGCTCAAGCCTGAATACATTATCATCTTTATCAAATGTTATCACCTTAACCAGGTTAGTAGGCGCAATGTTCTCAGTTTTTAGGGAGCCGGTTTTCAGGTCCTTTAAAACCTCATCCAGATCATAAGCAATGTTAAGCTCGCCAATGTGTTTTTCAAATTCCGCCTGCAATGCAGCATCATCTGCCGCGTTTTCGTACCTGCCGCACATAGTTGTTTAGTTTATATTTACGGTTAAAAGTTCATTCCAGTTTGTTGTGTACCTTTGCGATATATGCTGCCTTTTCATAGCCCACTGCTGTGTTATACCGCTTGATGCGATTTTAAGTGTATCTCTGCCGAATGTTCTGTTAATGCTGTCCATTGTTTTCATGGCCCTGTTTCGTTTATCGTGGTTACGGTTGAACATAAATGCATTTAGCTGAACAGGGCTCTCCGGCACAATATTGCTCAGCAGAACTCCCGCTTTGATATAATTATATCCCTTTTTGTATATCTTACGAAGCAAAAAAGCCGCATATCTAATGAGTTCAGGGGTATAATTGCTGGGTTCAGGCAGAGTTATGGTTTTATTTTCTGCATGCTGTTTATCGGTAAGTTTGTAATGATTTGTCATCACAAAAACATTTATACTGTTGCACCTGCTTTTTTGCTGTCTCAGCTTTTCAGCCGCCCTTATTGTGTATTGGCTTATTGCTTCTTCAAGTTCGCTCAATTCACTAACATACCTCCCAAAGCTACGGGAGCTCATTATTGCCTTTTTTGGCTCAAGGACTTCATCAAGATTTACCGCGCTCAGCCCCTGTAACTCATATTTTGTCCTTAATCCAATGATACCCATTTTATCTTTAATAAAGAACTCCGATGCATCCCTGAAATCCTTTGCACTAAGTATCTTCCTGTTCATCAGCATCCTTCCGAAAGCTCCGCCGATTCCCCAGATTTCATGTATGGGCACATGCGCAAGCAATTTATCCATTTTGGGGAAATTAACAATATCAAATACACCGTTTAATTTTGCGTTATGCTTAACATACTCGTTAGCTATTTTACTCAGCGTTTTTGTACGGGCAATACCCACACTCACTGGAATTCCCGTATTTTTAAAAATCGCTTTTCTTATCTCACCGCCATACTGCGTCAGATCTTTTTGATATATATCTTTCAGATCCAAAAACGCTTCATCAATTGAGTAATATTCTATGCAGGGAGTAAACTTTGCAAGTATATTCATAACCCGTTCTGACATATCGCCATACAATGCGTAATTGCTGCTGAGTACTCGAATGTTGTTCGCTTCTATAATACTTCTGACCTTGAAGTAGGGGATACCCATGGTTATTCCAAGAGCCTTTGCTTCTTCGCTTCTGGCAACAACGCAGCCATCGTTGTTTGAAAGTACCACGACCGGCACATTGTTCAATTTCGGATTAAAGACACGCTCACAGCTTACGTAAAAGTTGTTGCAGTCAACCAGCGCGAATATTTTATTTTTCAGTATTTCGGATTCAGTACCCAGGTGACAATTCCCCAAATTAATAGTTCAGTTTCTTCGTTAATTTCTATAGGTGCAAAATTTTTGTTTGCTGATTTCAGGTAATATTTACCTTTTACTTTTTCTATTCTTTTTACGGTAAAATCACCGTTAATACAGGCAATACAAATGCTGTTTGGTTTGTAATCAAGGCTCTTATCAACTATCAGCAGGCTTTTATCATTTATTCCTTCATCTATCATGCTTTCACCCTTAACTTTTATGAAAAAAGTAGATGAAGGATGCTTAATTAGGTGTTCATTCAGGTCAAGCTTCTGCTCAGCGTAATCCTGCGCGGGTGAAGGAAACCCCGCATTCACTTTTGAATCAATAAGCGGAATAAGAACCTTCTTCGAAGGCTCATAAGTATATATCTCAATTTTGGGCATAGCTCAATATACTTTATTCCTTTATAAATATAAATGAATTATTGGCGGTAAGGGTATCATTTCATGATACTTTTAATGTAACACACATCCACATTCAAGAACAAGTGGTTGTAACCCCTTGTTCATTTAATGCCTTAATTCTTCTAACGCGTAAGGTCGTAAGAACTGACGCCACAGTGGAATTATTATATATTTTATCTGTTTGAAAAAATCACTATATTTGTAAATTATAGCAATTTTTCTCTTGCCCCGTGCGAAATCACGATATAATCGTGATGAAGTCACGCCCTCGCTTGACTTAACGAACGAAGTGAGGGAAGTCTTGACTTACCTTTCGGAGAAAGGGAAGTTAGCTCAGTAGGATTTAGAGACACTAGATTACAAAATGCCCTCGCGAAATCACGATGAAATCGTGATGAAGTCACGCCAAAGGCGTGATAGCTCAGTAGGATATTAAAAACACAAGATTAAATCTGCCCTCGCGAAATCACGATGAAATCGTGATGAAGTCACGCCAAAGGCGTGATAGCTAGAGTAGGATATTAGAAACACAAGATTTAAATTTGCCCTCGCGAAATCACGATGAAATCGTGATGAAGTCACGCCAAAGGCGTGATAGCTCAGTAGGATATTAGAAACACAAGATTTAAATTTGCCCTCGCGAAATCACGATGAAATCGTGATGAAGGAACGCCAAAGG
>JBHEKV010000067.1:0-10597 GCA_041859235.1 Ignavibacteria bacterium
TCAGGTAATGGGATCAGTGATACTGTATCGCCAATACGGCAATCAATTTCTGCAATCCTGTTAATAATTTTTCCTTCAAAACCGTTATCAAATATTCTAATATCAGCCTTACGGTAAAATTTTTTCAGTATGCTGAGATTGTTCAGAGTATGGTCCAGCCTTTTTCCGCCAAAACCGATAATATTTATATTCTTGAATTTTTTCGATAGGGCATAAATGATAGCTTTTTCAAGGTCGTTCTTATTCTGGTCATATACTTTTTTTATTACGACATTTTTCCTTGAAAAATATTTCAGGACTGCGGGATTTACGGAATCAAGATCGCCGATAATTACATCGGGGGTGACATTGCAGGCTTTCAGAAATTCAGAAGCCCCGTCACAGGCAATTATAAATAATGCCTTACGGGGCTTAATAAATTTTAATATATAGTTTAAGTCACGCTTAGCTAATGTACCATGAGAAACTATCAAACATTCCTTAATATTATCCGTTTGTTGCTTCACTTTTGGCATATAGCTTGATGAATTTTACTTTACGGAAGCATTACTGCAGCAGCTATAACAGTTGTCCAAATACCTGCTTTATCGCCTTCGGCTGATTGTGTGATATTGAATGTCTTATATATCTGGCCGCTGGCTTTATAAACCTGCTCTCTTTCATCCCATGCCTGAGCCGGGTCAAATTCAATTCCAAGTGTTGTTGCAAGCATCTGAGCCGCGATATCTTCTGCGTAATCGCCTGAAATTTTCTCCGATTCACCGAACGGATGATGCTCTGAAATATACCCGTATTGCTGTGCGCTGTCGCTTGGCAATGCCACACCAATTGATGAAGCTATCAGTCGGTTTGCCTCATTTGTTGAATTCCTGGCCATAACGCAGAAAGTAATCTGGCCGGGTTCAAGCTGTTTTACCCCTTCTTCTTTTGAAAGCCGCTTGCAGCCTGCCGGGAAAATACTTGATACCGATACCAAATTGCATTTTTCAATGCCAGCCATACGCAATGCAAGCTCAAATGACTGTAAATAATCCTTATGCCTTCCAACACCCTTGGTGAAAAAGATTTTAGTAGGTTTGAACAATTTCTTTTATTTCTCCAATTAAATAATTAAATAAAAACAGGTGAGTTATACTGCGCAAATATAATAAATAAAAACTAAATCCGTTATATAATAATTGTTAAGAACACTGCATTTTCAAAAAAAGTCCTCAAAAGGTTTAGGCCATTCTACACTAAAACCCTCAAAAACTTCCTTTTGCCGACCTTCAGCACAAAATCCTTTTCGGCCTTCACAATATACTTTTCATCTGTGATCTTCTCTCCATCTATCGTCACGCCGCCCTGTTTTATGAGCCTTATAGCTTCAGACGAAGTGGCTGCCATATTATTTTCTTTAATGATCGTCACAAGCTTCACTTCTTTTGCGTCAAGCTTGAATTCTGGTATATCATCGGGAATCTCTTTCTTCACAAATATCGTCTCAAATTCATTTTGCGCGTATTTTGCTGATTCTTCATCATAATACTTCTTAACCAGCTCATAACCTAAACGTACCTTCAGGTTCCTTGGATTTGTTGCCGGATTATCCAGTTCACTTTTCACTTCTGCAAGTTCAGCATAATTTAACATTGTGCCTAAAGTGTAATACTTGTAGATCAGCTTATCCGGAATAGACATCGATTTACCGAAGATATCTTTTGGTGAATCTGTAAAACATATCGCGTTATTGAGTGATTTACTCATCTTCTCAACACCATCGGTGCCTTCAAGCAGCTCGCATGTAACAATGCATTGTGATTCCTGCCCGTATGCTTCCTGTATGGCTCTGCCAACCAGTAAATTGAATTTCTGATCAGTGCCGCCAAGCTCAACATCGCTGTTAACAGCAACGGAATCATAGGCCTGGCTTAAAGGATACAACAGCTCATGCAGGCTTATTGGGGTCTTGCTTGCCATACGTTTGGTAAAATCATCACGCTCCAGGATCTGCATAACAGTATATTTGCTTGAGAGCTTTATCACATCGCTGAATGTCATCTTATCCAGCCATTCGGAATTATACCTTATCTCAAGATCTTTTTCAAGCAGTATCTTTGATGCCTGCTCGAAATATGTTTTACCGTTTATTCGTGTTTCTTCAAGTGTAAGTGCAGGGCGGGTTTTACTTTTCCCCGAGGGGTCGCCTATCATTGCGGTGAAGTCACCAATGATAAGTACAGCCTTATGCCCAAGGTCCTGGAAATCGCGCAGTTTCTGCAGCACTACTCCGTGGCCTATATGCAGGTCGGGCCGCGAGGGGTCGCAGCCAAGCTTTATCCTTAATGGCTTGTTGTCCTTTATGGATTTTTCTAATTTCTTTGCAAGTTCATCTTCCGGAATAATTTCAACTGTATTCCGTTTAATATGATCTATTTGTTCTTTTACCGGTGGAAATGACATATGTTTGCCTAAAATTTGTCACCCTGAACTTGTTTCAGGGTCTTTTTCAATTAATATTACAAGTAAACAGCTTCTGAAACAAGTTCAGAATGACAAAATGAGAATTATATCTTTACTCTCTTCAACTGCCTTTGTACATCAGCTTTTTTTATTGACTCACGTTTATCATATTGCTTCTTGCCCTTTGCCAGACCAAGCTCAACTTTTACAAACGGACCCGAAAAATACAGCTTGAGCGGAATTAAGGTCAGACTTCTATCCTTCAGCTTGTTTTCAAGCTTTTTGATCTCGCTCTTCTTCATCAGCAGTTTGCGGCTGCTTGTGGGTTCGTGGTTTGTAAATGTGCCAAGCTTGTAAATCGCAATATTCGCATTATTGAGCCACACTTCATTTTTTTTAACGCGGGCGTATGAATCAACAAGGCTCGCTTTATGGTCACGCAGTGACTTCACTTCGGTACCGCTGAGCACTATTCCCGTTTCATATTTATCGAGGATCTCAAAGTCATGATAAGCCCTTTTATTTAAAGCAATTACAACCTCTTTTCGCGGCTTAGGGTTAAGCGGCGTACCGCCGGCAACTTTATTGCCAGTTGGCTTCTGTTTGACTGTTTTTTCCCTGTTGTTCATTGTAAATTGCAAAAATATTCAAAAAAGTAAGTAAAAACTATACTATAAACCAGTAAGTCGAAACGCTGTTTCGACTGCCGAATAAGTGATTCGGCTCATATGAACCTATGAAAATAAAAACATTCACCGTTAACCCGTTTTCCATGAACTGTTACATCTATTGGGATGAAAACACAAAAGAAGGTGTCATCATCGATCCGGGTGCTTACGAGGATTTCGAAAAAGATGAAATAATAAACTTTATCAAGTCAAACGGTATCAGTATTAAACTGATATTACTTACGCATGGACACATTGATCACATTATGGGTAATAAATGGGCTGTTAATACTTTTGGTGTTCCCGTACTTATGCACAAAGATGACCTTCCGCTTATCGATAGGGCAATGGATCAGGCTTCGATGTTCGGTGTACAGTTTCCTAAGCCGCCTTCACCGGATAAATTCATTGATGAAAGTGATACCATCAAAGTATCCGGAAATGAATTTAAAATAATCCATACACCGGGTCACTCACCCGGCAGTGTATGCTTTATTGATGAGAAGGAAAAAGTCATATTTGGCGGAGATACGGTATTCCGAGGTTCAATCGGGCGCACAGATCTTTGGATGGGTGATATTAGCGTGCTGCTTAGTTCAATACAAAATAAGATATTTAAGTTCGATGATGATTTCGTGATCTACCCCGGACATATGGAAGAAACTACAATTGGGGACGAGAAGGAGAGTAACCCGTTTTTGCAATAACCACTTTGCGAGCGAAGCGAAGCAATCTTATCGATAGAGCAACGAGTTCTTGATAAGACTGCTTCGTCGCTGCGCTCCTCGCAGTGGTTTCTGTTTTATTGTGTTAGATACTTTGCGAGCGAAGCGCGAGCCTTGCAGACACGATGTGGAAGAAAGGAAGCAATCTCATCGATAGAGCAATGAGTTCCTGACAAGACTGGGTCGTCGCTGCGTTCCTCGCAGAATGTGAACGTCTAAATTGTGGTAGATTTAAAAAAGAATATGGATAGAAATTTATACGCGATATATATTCTCACAAATAAATACAATAAAGTATTATATACTGGGTTTACGAACGATCTATACAGACGAATCTCAGAGCATAAGAATAAGCTTGTCAAGAGTTTTACATCAAGATACAATGTTGATAAACTTGTCTATTATGAGATATATGCTGACGCAGAATCTGCTATTTACAGAGAAAGGCAAATCAAGGCTGGTTCACGACAAAAGAAAATTGATTTGATCAATAATTTTAATCCGGAATGGAAAGATTTATTCAAGAGTCTGAGTGATTAATGTTTAGTGAATAAGACTGCTTCGTCGCTTTGCTCAACGCAGAGTTTTTTTCTTGTGAATTCTGTGCTTTGCGTGCGGAGCGCCAGCCTTGCTTCCACAAGTTAGAAGAAAGGAAGCAATCCTATTGATAGATCAATGAATCATTGATGAGACTGCTTCGTCACTTCGTTCCTCGCAGAATACATTACCTTCTTTTTTCTCTGCAGCCATATATCGTTATCGGTATCATAAGGCTGCCCAGGAGCGCGTATACAAGTATGAATGGAATATCAACAGTCTTTATCAATCCGGTTGTATAAAATTTATTGAACGAATACAATCCCAACGGAATGAAGAAGATCGCTCCGGTTACCACCCCCGGATTATAATATCTTGTTTTGAATGCTGTAAAAAAGTGCATTATCCCGTTTATGAAAATGATAGTTATTGCCGTCATAACCGCAATAGGGTTTTCCCTTAGAAATATATATACCGCAATATTCAAACCCCAGCCAAATATAACATTAACCCAGAACACTCCTTTATCGGTAAGTTTATTCCTGAAAAATCCAAACGGATTATATATCCTTGTATTGAAATATTCTTTAAATGTGCCGGGATAAACATATTCTTCAAATTGATGGAGCATCAGGAAAGACAGGTTAAGCAGTATGTATTTTTCAAGCAGCGGGGTTCTGTGCTTATTTATCAGGTAAATATATGCCAGTATGAACAGTGAAAACAACAAACCGGCTTTTGCCCAGTTTCTGTAAATCAGTTTGATCATTTTGTGTTTATTGTTTGTTCTTTGCGTTAAGGTCTGCCCCTTTGTAAAATCCTGTATCAGTATCTTTGAGTGCTTTTGTTAGATAAACTATTTGTCCGGTGTGATACGAATAATGTTCTGTAACATGAACTACCGCTCCTATTCCGCTCATACTGCCGCCCTGTATAAAGTATTCACGCATTAACTTCTTTTCATCCAGTCCGTTGATCATATTAATACATTCATCGTTCACTGTCTTCATCTTATTTAACAGCTCCGCTGCGGTATAACCTTCCCTCGCTGAAAACTCTGAATCTCTTTCACGCTTATCTTCGTTCTCACCCAATGCTGAAATGATATACTGTGTCATATTACCGCATAAATGCAGAACAAGGTTGCCCACAGAGTTTGATGACTGGTTGGGTCTGTGCCAGATCTCTTCATCGCTCAGCATATCAATACAGGTTTTTATCCTGGGATAGTTCAGGCTTATCCTGTAAACTGATTGACGCAGAAACTCTATATAAAACACTTATTGTATTGAATTGAAAAAAGTTGGAAAAATGATTTTTTTGATGATGCAAAATACAAATTTGTTTTCTAAATAAATATGAATAGAATCACCAAAACAGTTAAATTGAAGGTAAGTGTTTTCAGAAGTTTAAGGTTTAATATTTTTTTGCGGATATTATTTGCTGCCTTTTTGCATCCTTGCTGCAATTTCATCATGCGAAAGATCTTCAATATGTGTGGCAACCCACCACTGGTTCCCTGAAGGATCTGTAAAACCGCATGTACGGTCGCCGTAAAACTCATTGGTCGGCTCACGCAGTGATTTGCCCCCGGCATCAATGCCGCGTTTATATATTTCATCGCAGTTTTCCATGTATAAATACATCATTGTCGGATATGCGGGATATCTTTCACTGCCTTCGCTAAGCATAACTGCGGAGTCACGTATCTTTATAGATGCGTGCATAATTACGCCTTTTTCATCTCTGGATATATCCATGATCTTTGCGTCAAATACTTTGCTGCAGAATTCAATTACTTTATCCGCGCCCGTACAAATAAGGAACGGGATCACATTTGAATATCCTTCGGGGATTGGTTTTACGCTCATAGTTAGTTCTCATTCAGCGGTCGATACAAATGTCGCTGATATATCTTTTATGGATTTTTCTCTTTCAGTGTTATAATCTTTAACTTCAGTAATAAATCTCAGCATATATACGTAGTTATTCGGGGCATCAGGCAGTTTTGTCCTGAAATAATAGATTGTCTCTTCAAACTTATAATCCTTGTAATGAGCGTTCTTCATGTCATATTTCCCGAAATCCTGTTCGCTGTAATCGCCGCTTTTGGCAGGGATGTTCAGGGAAATATCCTTCTCCAGATTGTATATAAAATCATCAATATTTTTAACGCTGCTAAGCTTAAATGCCAGAAGCATAATTGTCATTTTTTTATCCGGACTTTCAAACGAATATGAAATTGCATCTTTATCTGTGGTTTCTTTCATATCCTTCATCTCCCACCCAGCCGGCATTTTGAATGAGAATTTATACATAAAATCGTCTACGGTCTTTTCATTTGACTGGGAGAACCCTGCAGAGGTAAAAATGGATAATAGTATAACTAATGCAAGTCCTGTTTTTCTGAACATTGAAATTTTTGTTGTTAGATTAAGAAAAAACAATTATCGCGAGGGCAGTTTCTGTTTCATTGCCTGGTACTCATCTGTATATAAACCTTTGGTTGGGTCAGGTTTTGGGTTCATTTTGCCAAGCTCTTTATTTACAAAGCTTATCCTGTCATTGGGCAGGGGATGCGTGGATAAAAGCCTGTCAAGATCGCCCGGTGTTGTTCCCTTTTTGCGCTGTTCTTCTTTTATCTTATCAAAGAAGAAAGTGATACCGCCCGGGTACCATTTGGTAGATTTTAAATACTGTATAGAATAATAATCAGCCTCGGTCTCATCATCACGCGAGTTCTTGAGAAATGCCAGACCAACAAAAAGATTTGCTGCAATTTCCGCCAGCAGGCTGGGGTTGCCGCCAAGAATAAAGCTCAACAGCATACTTACACCGTAATATGCGGTCAAACGCTGTGTAACATGCCGGCGCTCAGCATGCGCTATCTCATGTCCAACAACTCCCGCTAACCCTGATTCATTATCGAGGAACTTCATTAATCCGGTATATATGTAAACATATCCGCCCGGTGTGCAGAATGCGTTTATGATCGTATCATCAATCACCTGGAAGTTATACGGGTATATGCTTCTTTTTGTTATCTTGGGTGAATTTAATATCTCTTTTCCCATTGATGTAACGTAATCTTTTACATCCTGGTGACCCTGAAGCATTGGAAATTCTTTTGGATTAGCTTTTATCTCTTTATCAAACTGTTCGCCAAGTTCTACATCGTCTTTATCTGAAAAAATGTTTGACTGCTCACAGCTCTGGAAAACCGCTGAGGCAACCAGCAATGCAAAAAGGAAAACAAACGGGTAAAATCCTTTATGCTTTATTTCATTCTTCAGAAAGTTCATAGGCTTCTTTATTTAACCCTGTTAATTTAACCCTGTTAATTCAATTTACCCTGCAATGTATAGTACAGCTTTTTTGCCAGGTCGTATTTTGGCGAAATTGTCATCGCCGTTTTGTACTCATTCAGAGCTTCGAACCACAAGCCTTTGAGCTCATATGCCCTGCCTAAATTCAGATGCGCGAAATGATACGAGTCATATCTTTTAGCTTTAAGTGCCATTTCAAGCCATGTAATGGCTTCATCGTACAGTGCCTGCTGTATTAAGTATGAACCAATATCGTTATAAGGATTTCCGTAATCAGGGTCAATATCTATTGCAACCTTGCATTCTTCGATAGCACGGTCAAGATCTCCCAAAAAACTGTATGCCCATCCAAGAAATGTGTGTGCTTCGGCGGTCGGAAAGAATTCAATTGAAAGCTTGTAATTCCTTATTGCCTCTTCATAATTGCCATCCATCTGCAGTTTGTAAGCTCTTTCCAGGTATTCCTGGGCTTTTGATATACTGGATTCGGTCACTAATTATTTAATCTGGTTTATAATAACTACTTCTGGTAAATTAAACAGCAAATCCCAACTTATTGTTTCAATTTTCGCTATTTGTTACAATTTGTAAAATACCCGGTATTTTTACTGCAATATACCGTATTTTCACGTGTAAATTTGCAAAAAATAAAATTATTTTGAAACATAAAAAGGATTATTCATTTAAATTGATAAATAATAGCAAAATAACGCTGGCTTTGATCCTCGGAAGCGGTGTGGACCTGGATGATGAAATGATCTCAGGCAAAACTATTATAATTGAAGACAAAAAAGGAATACATCACAAGATAATTTATACCTGTAAAGTGCATGGAAAAGAAGTATTGGTTTTCAGGGGAAGAAGACATTTCTATGAAGGGTACAGCCTTGATGAAATTACTTATAATGTTAATTTTGCCGTAAAAATGGGTGCGGATAATATTCTGATTACAAATGCAGCCGGGGGACTGAATGAGAATTTCGCGGAAGGAGATTTGATGCTGATCACTTCGCATATCAATTTTATAAATAAGCTGAAATTCAATGATGTGAAAAAACAAACCGGTTTTTACAGTAAAGAATTGCAGGATAAGTTCAGGCATGCCTGCAGAATTTCAAATGTGAAACTGCAGGAAGGCGCTTATGGCTGCTATACCGGTCCTACTTACGAAACTAACTCTGAAATCCGTTTCCAGAAAAAGATAATGCTTGATGCGGCGGGAATGTCTACTGTACCCGAAGTTATTGAAGCTGCATCAAATCAGATAAATGTAATTGCTCTTTCGGTGATAACAAATTTACTGAAGGAAAATTCAGCCGCTGAAACATCTCACGATAATGTATTGATCACTGCTCACAAAGCCTCTTTAAGTCTCAAAAAAGTACTCCCTGCATTTATTTCTCAATTGAATTAATGCTAATTTTTGCTTAATTTTAAGGATATTACATTAAATTCCGGGCAGTTTTTTTTACAATTATTAATGATCATCCATCATTATGGGAACAGAAAATTTGAACCCCTCAGCAGCCTATTTAAGTGACCTTAAACAGTTCACTATTGAAAAGAACTTCTGGCAGGCAAGCCTGCTTAAGCAGATTGAAGGACTTACAATGTCCCAGGCCCTGTACAAACCCTCTCCGGATAGACACGGAATTTGGCAGATAGTAAGACATATAGCATATTGGAAGTACTGGGCTCTTACTTACCTTAATGAAGATAAGAAACTAAATGCCAAAGAAGATAACTGGGCTCCTATGCCGATTGTTCAGACAGAGGAAACCTGGCGTGAAGAGATCGGGAATTTGAGAAAACTGAACGATGATTGTATAGAAGCCGCGGAGAAACTTGGTGAAAAAATATTTTCAGATGAAGAAAAGATCGCTTTTTTCAGACAATGTCTGTATCATGATTCATATCATTGCGGACAGATAGGTTTTTTGAGAGCAATGCAGGGAATTGCTCCCGTTGAATAGAAGACTTACTGTTTTAAGAATGTTTAAAGAGAAAAAATTTTATACATATTAATTATATAGATGGCTAACGAAAAAATTATTCCTGTAAATATTGAGCAGGAAATGCAGAACTCTTACTTAGATTACTCTATGAGCGTAATTGTAGCCCGCGCGCTGCCGGATGTAAGAGACGGTCTTAAACCCGTTCACCGAAGAGTGCTTTACGGTATGAATGAACTTGGGCTTCAGCCAAACCGCCCGTACAAAAAATCCGCCAGGGTTGTGGGTGATGTGCTTGGAAAGTACCATCCGCATGGCGATAAAGCCGTGTATGATACAATTGTGCGTATGGTGCAGGATTTTTCGCTGCGTTACCCGCTTGTTGACGGGCAGGGTAACTTTGGCTCGGTTGATGGCGACTCACCTGCAGCGATGCGTTACACTGAAGTAAGGCTGGCACAGATATCCAACAGTATGCTGGCTGATCTTGATAAGAATACAGTGGATTTTATCGCCAATTACGATGACACCGCGAAAGAACCTTCTGTACTTCCCACTATCCTGCCGGGATTGCTTGTTAACGGTTCAAGCGGAATCGCAGTCGGAATGGCAACTAACATTCCGCCGCACAATCTGACGGAAGTTGTTGATGGCTTAATTGCGCTTATTAAAGATCCCGCAATAGGCATTGATAAGATAATGAAGCATATTAAAGCCCCTGATTTTCCGACAGGAGGTATTATTTGGGGATTCGATGGAGTTAAATCGGCGTACTTAACAGGCAGAGGTAAGATAATCATCCGCGCCAAAGCAAGAATAGAAGTGGCAAAGAATGACAGGGAAACCATTATCATTTCAGAGTTGCCTTACCAGGTAAATAAAGCTAACCTGATTGAGAGTATTGCATATCTTGTCCGCGATAAGAAAATTGAGGATATTTCTGATGT
>JBHEKV010000214.1:0-2807 GCA_041859235.1 Ignavibacteria bacterium
TGGGAAAGCGTTAAATATTTTACCCGCGGAAAGGATTCTGAATGAAAGAATATACTATTCTTGCATTTTGTTCCGTTATTTTAGCTGTTTTGTTCGATCTTTTCCTTCGCACCAAACTTCTGGTAAATAAAAAATTCTGGATTTTTTGGTGCGTAATGTTTGTTCTGATATTTATTGTGAACGGATATCTGACATGGAGACCAATTGTGCAGTATGGCGAAGGGTTCTACCTTGGCATCAGGCTTTTTACGATTCCCATTGAAGATTTTATTTACGGCTTTTCACTTTTAACTATGAACATTTCTTTATGGGAATTCTTTTCCCGTAAATTTAAAAAATAAATCATCAATCCCAGTTCCCTCCCCTTCGGGCTGAAAGCCCTGTTTCTAAGGGAGGGTTAGGGTGGGGTCATCTTGAAGAAAAAAATTATTGTTATCGGCAGCGGATTTGGCGGACTCGGCGCGGCTATACGCCTTGCAGCCAAAGGCTATGATGTTGAAATATTCGAAAAACGCGATAAACCCGGCGGCAGAGCTTACGTTTATGAAATGAACGGATTTAAGTTTGATGGCGGCCCGACCGTTATCACAGCTCCGTTTTTATTTGATGAGCTCTTTGCTCTTGCCGGAAAAAAGAAGGAAGATTACTTCACCCTTAAGGCACTCGATCCGTTCTACAGGATATTTAATCATAAAAAGGAATTCTTTGATTATAATTCAGATACTGATTTTACGCTCAACCAGATAGAAAAATTCAGTCCTGAGGATAAACAGGGTTACCTTGATTTCATTAAGACCACAAAAGCGATCTTTCAAAAAGGATTTGTTGAGCTGGCTGATAAGCCGTTCAATACATTTGGCGATATGATGAAAATTGTGCCGGATATGATCAAGCTGAAATCACACAAAACTGTATATCAATACGCGTCAAAATTCATTAAGAATGAATTTCTGCGTGAGTGTTTTTCGTTTCACCCGCTTTTGGTTGGCGGCAACCCGTTTGATACAACTTCAATCTATGCGCTCATTCATTACCTTGAGCGTGAGTGGGGGATTCACTACGCTATGGGCGGAACCGGAACGGTTGTTCAGGGACTTGCCAGATTCTTCAAGGAGCTTGGCGGTAAAATTCACTACAATGTTGATGTAAGAGAGATCACAATTAAAGATAAAAAAGTTTCAGGCATAAAGCTTGCGGATAATACTTTCATTTCCGCTGACGCCGTTGTTTCTAATGCTGATGTTGCCTACACATACCGCAGCATGATTGATAAGCAGTACCGCAGCAAGTATTCTGACCGCAAGATCGAAAACATGCGCTACAGCATGTCACTTTTTGTGATCTATTTTGGCACAAAAAAACGCTACAATGATGGCAGTATTGCGCACCATAATATAATTCTGGGTCCGCGTTATAAAGAGCTGCTAAATGATATATTTAAACGTAAGATTTTAGCTGAAGATTTTTCATTATATTTGCATATGCCAACCATCACGGATAGCTCAATAGCTCCTGATGGCTCAGAAGGATTTTACGTTCTTTCGCCTGTTCCGCACCAGGCATCGGGGATCGACTGGAGGACTGAAGCAAAACCGTACAGGGATAAAATTATGCGGTTCCTACAGGAGTCATACCTGCCCGACCTGGAAGAAAATATAATTGCTGAGCATTACATTGATCCGCTGCATTTTGAAGGAACGCTTAACAGCTATCTTGGCTCAGCGTTTTCGGTGGAACCTATCTTCACACAATCAGCATGGTTCCGCCCGCACAACCGCTCAGAAGATTTTGTGAACCTGTACTTTGTCGGTGCTGGTACTCATCCGGGCGCGGGCTTGCCCGGTGTGCTTTCATCAGCAAAAATTGTAGAGAAGCTGATAAATTGAAAATATTATAACCTCACCCCCTTCCCCCTCTCCTGGAAGGAGAGGGGTGATGTTGCTGAAATTCCGGCATAACTCTCCCCTCTCCCTTTGGGAGAGGGGCTGGTCCGAAGGACTCCTTTGGAGGGGGTGAGGGGTAAAGACATCTAAAATAACTAATCACGAATGAAGGAAATACTACACACTGTTGATTCCATAACACCAATGAACTGCACGTTTGAAGAGTGCCGGGATTACACGCGCAGCTTTGCGAAAAGTTTTTACTTTTCTTCATTCCTGCTGCCAAAGGAAAAACGCGCGGCCGCTTACGCAGTCTATACTTTCTGCCGCTACGCTGATAATATTGTTGACGGAAGCATATTGACATCAGCCGAAAACATCCGTGAAAAGTTTAACGAACTTAATTCATTTCTGGATGAGGTATATCACGTAATGGATTCAAACAGTGATTCCGGCAAAAACAGATCGCAATTGTCACATCAAATAAGCCGCTCGGCCTTCGCTCAAACTGTGATCAAATACAACATACCCCGCAAGTACTTCCACGATCTCATTGAAGGAGTTTGTATGGATACTGAACACAAACGTTACCATACTTTCGCGGAACTTGAAAATTACTGCTACAAAGTAGCATCGGTCGTCGGACTTATTATGACGGAGATTTTCGGGTACACGCATAAGGCCGCGCTGCCCTATGCTGTTTATCTTGGCAAGGCAATGCAGCTTACAAACATTTTGCGCGATATAAAAGAAGATTATCAAATGGGAAGGATCTACCTTCCCGCAGAAGAGCTGAAATGTTTTGAATACACTGAAGATGATATTGCCGCGCGAAACATGAACGAGAATTTCGCTATGATGATGCGCTTTAATATTGATAGAGCCCGCGCATATTATGAGCTTTCAACTCACGGGTTTCCGTAC
>JBHEKV010000220.1:0-16311 GCA_041859235.1 Ignavibacteria bacterium
GAGCGAGAACATCAGCAGTGAGTAATACTCACCGTGGTTTATCTTTTCCTGCTGCAGGTAATTTTTTGATGATAGTACGGTAATGAAAATACCCGCAAGCAAAACAATGTTCAGAACTGAGGTTAGCGTATTAACCCTCAGGAATTTATTATAGATTATAAAATTCTTGGTCAGATCACCAAATGAGAACGTAATGGCTGCAACGAGAGCGGCTAAGGAAAAATAAAATATCAGCGTTTCGCTGGTTCCTTTTTGTGATTTAGGGAATATAGTTTCTAAAAGCATTATTACAAGTCCCGCGCCGCCAATTATCAATAACGGGATCGAATTTGCAAAATCTAAAGAATTGATCAATTTAATATCCTTGGTTAATTTATCCTGTAAATTTGAATATTACCTAATATGTGTATATTAATTATAAATACTTCTTAAGCCAGTTCAATATTAAAACATTTATTTCGGGTTTTTCTTCTATCAAAAATTTTCCATGTTTATCTGTATCATACACTTTCATCTCTTTAGGATTCTCGCAGAAATTTTCATATATCCATTTCTGCCCGGTCTCATGATCGCCATCCTTATTGCCGCACACCATTAATACATTTTTCATCTTAGGGAAGAACGGCCTGCCCATCATCATTTCATTATAGCCGGTGAATGCTTCAAACGTTGATTTACCGTTGGAAACGGCGATCGGTACTTTCACACCGCAATTAAGCGCGGCATAAAGCGCAACATTTCCGCCGATTGATGTACCGATAACAGCGATTCTTGATGAATCTATCCCCTTTCGGACTTTAGCCCAGTCAGTTACAGCCTTAATGTCATTCGGCGCCTGTTCGGGATCATTTAAAATACCTTCAAGCTTGCCTGTTTGTTTACTTGACCTGCCGTGTCCCCTGATATCGTAAGCCAGTACTTTAAAGCCGCTGTTCAGCAATGAATCAATAAAATCTTGCTTCCATTGCTTTCGGTCCTCATTAAACTGGTGAACCAGTATAACAAGCGGCTGGGATTCATCTTTTTTTGTATCCTGAAAATATAAAGAACCTGAAATTTCTTTTTTATCAGTGGTTGTTACAGTAAAATCTTCGATCGTATTTACTGATTCATTTTTACTTCCTGTAACATTATCTATCTTCCCTGTTTTATTCTTAATGCTGTCGGGAACAGGTGTCCAGTCAACTTTATCCTTTGTGCAGCTGAATGCGCCGAACAGGAAATATATAGCCAGAGATAATGTTAGTATTTTCAATTTTTTATACTATAACCCTCAAAAATAGCAAAATTTATTAACTATTTCAATTCAAGTATATTAATATGTCATACCCGCGAAAGCTGGTATCCAGACGACAATTTAGGTAGAACAATTTGATTTGGGAAATGAAGGATTCTCTCAAATCCCGGAAACAAGAGCTTTTTAATAACTTTCAAAAAGCGAAAGTCGTAGCAGAGAAACAGAGTTACAGAGAAAAGAATATGCAATCAGAAGGCAGGCAAGCCTTGCCTTCTACAAAAGCCAAATTAAGAACATCGAATGATTTAAGTTTGTTGTCCGTGTTTATTAATCACCAAATAACCCTACCGTCACTCCTGATATACTTTTCAACCCTGGTTTTAGGATCATTTGAAGAATAATACCTGCAAACACCATTCACCCATTTTTCGGGTGAATAAAAATATCCGTTTACAAGGTACCCGTTATCATTGAATTTCAGTTCAGTCCGCAATACTACATCACCTTTGGTATTTATGAAAGCATTATAGCAATCCTTTTCCGGAAGGTCACCTTCAGCAAATTTTATGAAAACCGGCGCTATACCTTCAGAAAAATCTCCGGCTAATTCATATACAGGTTCAATTAATGTTACAACACCAACTTTAAAACCCCATTTGTTTCCGGCATAAAAAGGTACAGGAATGTTCTTGTCATCAGATGAGAAAACTTGACTGTATTCTACTGCATTTCCAATCCTGTTCACAAAGAATGTACTGTCACCTGGTGAAATGATCTTTGCCTGCCCGCCTGTAAAATCAAATGCGAATGATGCATTGATAACAAAGAGCGTCTTGCCTTCTGTATTTATGCAATTCCAGTTATTTGTTCTGTTATCTTCTTTAACAAATGCCAGCCCTTCACTGAAATCCTTGGCGTAATCATATTGCGGTTTGATGATTAGATTTCCCTCACGGTTGATGTATCCGTATTTATATCCGTTTGCTGTAAATGCCTGTACAGGATAAAGTGTATCAGGTGATTGTGAAAAAACAGAAGCTGAACTAATAATCAAAAGAATAAAAAGGAATAGTCTATTCATCTAATAAATCCCTAACCCATATGAATTTGCCGTCACTTCTTACGTATCTTTCAAAAACAGTCAAAGAAACATCAGATGAGTAATTACAAATTCCGTTCTTAAATGGTTTTGGCCAAAACATTTCATTTCTTGTGAAGCGGTCAGGGAAAAATTTACTTTGATATTTGGTTGAATCCTGGATTACTACTTCTCCGGTCTTGTTAATGAATGAGTTAAAACTTCCATTAATGGAATAATCAGTATGTACCGGTGCTAATCCTTCAGAGAAACAACCCGCCTTGCTGAACTTTGGTTCAATTACAAATTTCCATGTTGTATCAATGAAACCCCATTTCCCACCCAATGAAACAGATGCAAGTCCTTCGTAGAAATCATTACCTCTGTCAAAAATAGGTTTTATAATGATATTACCTTTCAAATCTATATATCCAACTTTATTATTTATTTTAACGGGAATAAGATTGCTTACAATGTTTCGATTTTCGTTCACAGTAAAAGCAAATTGAATAGTAGTATCTAAGTAAGTAATGTTAAAATTAGTATCGATAATTCCCCTTACATTATTTTTTTGAATCTTAGCGTAACCATCATTGAAATCAGATATGAAATCAAAAAATAAGGAATCTAAAACTATCTTCCCTTCTTTGTTGATTACCGAATGCTTAGTACTCTTATAATTTAGCTTTACAACTGCCAACCCATCATGAAAATTATTAGCATAAAAAAAAGTCCTATCAAAAACTTTTTTCCCATTTTTATCAATAAAGAAATACCCATCTTTATTTACTGCTGTAGCATAGTCTTCCGAAAAACCGCTGATAAAATAATAAGAGTTGATTGTAAATAGAATTTCATCTTCAGTATTTATACCTGCCCATAGGTCAGATAATCTGTCAATTTCTACAATTGCCAATCCATTGCTAAAATCCGTTGCACTGTAATATTTAGGTTGAATGACAATTTCTCCCTCACGATTGATATACCCATACAACAATTTATCATTAACATAAGCATTAACCGGGTATAATGTATCAGGAGATTGAGCAAAAACTGCCGCTGTAATAGCAAAGGCTAATATTACAACCGTCTTAAACACTTTATAATTGAACTTCATCAGCTTTTGCGGGAATATCAACATCTTTGTAATTCATTTCACCCAGCATTGATTTTAAAGCTTCCTGCTGATCGGGGTCACCGTGAACAAGGAATATTTTATCAAGCGTCCCTTTTGTGAACTTACCGAAATACTCTCTCAGCTCATCCCTATCAGCGTGAGCGGAAAATGAGTTGAGTACATATATCTTAGCTTTAACAGCATGTTCTTCGCCAAATATGCGAACAAACATTCCCTGTTTCCCTTCGGCTTCAACAATCCGCCGCCCTAGAGTATGCGGCGCCTGGTAACCTACAATGAGAATTGTATTTTTTTCGCTGCCTATGTTATTCCTTAAGTGATGCACAATTCTGCCTGATTCACACATACCGCTTGCGCTGATTATCATGCACGGACCCTTGAAGTAATTCAGTTGTTTGGAATCTTCAACATCCTTGATATATGTTAAGTTTGAAAAACCGAATACATCAACACCCCGTGAAATAAGCTCGGCGGTTTCCTTATCAAAACATTCATGATGCAGCTTAAATATATCAGATACATTTGTGCTTAACGGACTATCAACAAATATCGGTATCTTAGGCAACAGGTTTTTTGCGAAGAGCTTTGAAAGCGAATAAACAATTTCCTGAGTTCTGCCGACGCTGAAAGCGGGAACGATGATCTTTCCGCCGCGCTGAAGCGCTTCTTTTACCACACCCAGAAGCTGTGCATCCATATCAATTGCTTTATCGTGCACTCTTCCGCCGTAAGTTGATTCAGATATCATAAAATCAACATCACCCATATGGTCAGGGTCACGCAATATCGGTAAATGCGGCCTGCCGATATCACCGGTAAAGCCGAATTTTATTGTTTTACCGTTTTCTTTTATATCAAGCCTAACCTGTGCGGAGCCCAGAATGTGCCCGGCATCAAAATAAGTTACCTGTACGTTGCCGCCAAATCCGTTAATACTGAATCTTTTGTTATAGGGCATGCATTTAAAAAGGGTCATAATATTCCGTACTTCATCAAATCCGTACAGAGGTTTAAAAAGCGGCTCGTGATTTTTAATCTTCTTCCTGTTAACGAATTCTATGTCACGGGTCTGTATATGTGCGCTATCCTGCAGCATTATCGCGCACAGGTCACGTGTGGCGGGTGTGGCGTAAATATCTCCGCGGAAGCCGCCTTTCCACAGCCCCGGCAGGTTGCCGGAGTGATCTATGTGCGCGTGCGAAAGCACTACTACGTCAAGCTCTTTGGGATCAAAAAGGAAATGTTTATTTATGTTGTAAGCTTCTTCTCGTTTGCCCTGGTAAAGACCGCAATCAAGCAGTACTTTTTTACCAGATATTTCGAGCAAATGCTGTGAACCTGTAACTGTTTGTGCCGCACCGCAAAATTTTATTTTCATTTGAATTCTGAGCGTAGCGAAGAATCTATTTTCTATTTCTCCGTACTTTCAAACATACAATTTCCCGCAATAACATTAAATGTAATTAATTCTTTTAGACACAAAGTCTCAAAGCCTCAAAGTTACACAAAGTTTTTATTCAGTTAAATATTTTTCTATAAGTAGTATTGGCTCCCAGTAATTTCAGTATCAACATGAATATTCATAAAAAAAGCCGGCATAAAAATATTCCGGCTAATTGAAACCTTTGAAGCTGAATATTATTTTATTAGCACCATTTTCTTAGTCTCAGTATAATCCCCTGCCGATAACTTATAATAATAAACGCCGCTGGGATAGTTCTCTGCATTCCATTCAGCTGCGAAGATACCGGCGCTTATTTCTTTATTAACCAGAGTTGCAACTTCCTTGCCCAATGCATCATAAACAGTAATCTTCACAAATGCATTTTCGGGCAGAGCAAACTGTATCTTAGTTACGGGATTAAACGGATTGGGGTAGTTTTGATAAAGCGAAAATTCGGTTGGAATTTCTGCGGATATTTGATTTATTCCAACTAAACTTGTATCACCATATAAAACACCGTTAACCAAACATCCTTTAAGGTTATAACCCAATGAAAACTGGGCACCGTATTGGTCAACCCGTACCTTTCCGATACCTAAAGCCAGTCTGTGGCGCTCACCGCCTTCAAAATAATTTGTCCAGTAATAAAGTTTGCTCTTTAAGTTCAGATTGAAGATACTATAATTAGCAGTATCTTCACATCTGTACCATCTTCCGCCGCAAGAATAAGCCGAGTCGTTTTTCCTTATATTCAAGCTATCCATAATACAGTCTGTATGACTAACTGTATCATAATTGTACAAATTACCTGTTATCGAATCAATTCTGGTGTAATTATAATCAGTATATTGTATTACACCGTTATTCTGGAAGTGATCCAGCTTTGAAAAGTAATAAAGATGATTATTAATTATTCTGGTGGATATGATCTTCTGACTTACATTAAGCGGCGGCATAATCGGGTAAGCAAATCCCTGCCAGGTCCACCTGTTCCCGACTTTCAACGGGTAATATTTGAATACGTTAGTATCTAAAGTAAGTGAAAAAGATTTAATGAAATTGCCGGCCAATGCTGCTAATAGCAGAATAAGAATAATTTTTTTCATAATAAATCTCCTTAGGTATTACAAATATAATACATCAATTCAGGAAATATCATTCATTTGAAATACACTTCGCAGCATTAATTGTATTTTATTTATGGTAATTAACCGTTAATTTGGTATCATTAAAATCAGAATTTTGAAAAAGAAATAGTTTTTTTCTATGGATAACCTGTTAATTTCACCCAAGGAAGTAAAAGATCATATTAATTCCGCTGAAAACGGCTACGTTCTGCTTGATATTAGACGGGAAGATGAATATAAGGATTGGAATATCAAGGGAAGCATAAATATCCCTGTAAATGACTTAATTTCTGAAGGTAATTTTATCGGAATAAAGGAAATGCTGAGATCACTTCCCAAAGAAAAAATGATCGTAACAATTTGCGCTAAAGGTCTGAATTCACAGGTCGCAGCATCAATCTTAAGGGAAATGGGCTACAATTCCGTAAGCCTCGAAAAAGGCATGAAGGGATGGAACGAGAATTTTGATATTTATAAACTCGATTTCACAGATTTTACAGTAATACAGTTTGTCAGGATCGGTAAAGGCTGCCTTTCTTACCTTGTAATAGATAAAGAAACGCAGCAAACTGCGTTGATAGAGCCGGCCATATTTATAGATGAGTATGAAGATTACATCAGGGCAAATGGTCTTAAACTGAAATTCATAATTGATACACATGCTCACGCAGATCATTTTTCAGGCGGAATGGAGCTTGCAAGAAAATTAAATATGGACTACTATGTTAACGAAATAGAAGTAGATAAGGTATTTCAGTTTAAGTCACTAAAAGATATGCCGGAGTTTGTTGTTGGAAACACCAAGTTAGAAGTTATCAGCACACCCGGTCACACCGATGGCAGTGTGTCGTTTCTTGTAAACAATCAAGCATTATTATGCGGTGATTTACTGCTACTGGAATCACCGGGCAGACCCGACCTGGCCCGCACGAAAGAAGAAACCACCAAAGGGGCGGCAATTCTGTTCGATACTCTGCAATTCATAATGAAAAAATTGAGCGATGATGTAAAAATACTCCCCTCTCACTTCACTAAAACTGAAATTAGACCCGTTGTAATGTCATTAAGAGAACTGAAAGCCGCATCCAAACCGCTTAACATTACTGATAAACAGGAATTCATAGATTATATTACTTCCAGTATTCCCGTCACGCCCCCTAATTACGAAACGATCAAAAAATTTAATAAAGCCGGTGTAATGATACCTCTGGATTACGCCGAAGACCTTGAAATTGGACCTAACCGCTGTGCAGCAAGGTAGCTCAATATAATGTTAGTACCAAAACTGGTAACCACCCTCAAAACCTACAATAAGGCACTCTTTATAAGTGATGTTTCCTCGGGAGTTATTGTTGGAATTGTAGCCTTGCCGCTTGCAATTGCTTTCGGTATAGCCTCCGGTGTATCACCAAATAACGGACTAATAACCGCTGTTATTGCAGGATTCATCATTTCTGCCCTTGGCGGCAGCCGCGTGCAAATAGGCGGACCTACCGGGGCTTTTATTGTCATAGTATACGGTATTGTACAGAAATATGGACTCGATGGGCTGATGATAGCAACCATTATGGCCGGAATCATACTGGTGCTAATGGGATTTATGAAGCTTGGAACACTTATAAAGTTTATTCCCCTGCCAATAATTACGGGCTTCACTTCAGGTATATCGCTCATAATTTTTACAACTCAGATAAAAGATCTGCTTGGGCTTAATATTGGCGAACTGCCGTCGGAATTTCTCTCAAAGATTCCGGTTTATGCAAAAAACATAACTTCTTTTAATATTGATACGTTAATCGTTTCAGCTATTTCACTTTTCACCATTATTTTCCTTGGCAGGTTCATCAAAAAAATTCCTTCAACTTTCATTGCATTGATTCTGAGCACCCTTATAGTTTACATTTTTGGTTTGAATGTTGAGACAATTTCATCAAAATTCGGTGCATTAAGCAGTTCCATTCCTGCACCAAGATTGCCAGCTATCACTTTTGATACAATTTATAACCTGGCCGGACCAGCATTTACAATTGCTATTTTAGGAGCAATTGAGTCATTGCTATCCGCTGTTGTTGCCGATGGTATGGTAGGAGGCAAACACCGCTCTAATATGGAGCTTATTGCAAACGGCGCGGCAAATATTGTTACCCCGTTTTTTGGCGGTATTCCGGCAACCGGAGCAATAGCAAGAACTGTAACAAATATCCGTAATGGCGGCAAAACACCTGTTGCGGGAATGATCCATGCTGTTGTATTGCTGCTGATCATGCTCTTTTTCGGGCAGTATGCAGGCATGATACCGCTTTGTGTGCTCGCTTCAATACTTGTAGTTGTTGCGTATAATATGAGCGAATGGCGTGAATTCAAAGCTCAGTTAAAAATGCCCAAAAGCGATGTAATTGTTCTGCTTACAACGTTTTTTCTGACAGTTATATTTGATCTGACTATCGCCATAGAAGTTGGTATGGTACTATCCGCAATGCTATTTATGAAGCGTATGGCTGAAGTTACAAATGTTGGAGTAATTAGCCGGGAATTCGATGAGAGCGGAGAAGCTGATGATACAGGTGTAAACTCAATTCAGGGTAAAAATATACCTAAAGGTGTCATTATTTATGAAATTAACGGTCCATTTTTCTTTGGCGCAGCCAGCAAATTTAAGGAAGCAATAAGGATTGTGGGTAAAACTACAAAAGTGCTTATATTAAGGCTGAGGAATGTACCGGCGATTGATTCAACCGGCATTGCAACACTCGAAGATTTTTATTATGATTGTAAAAAGAACTCCACAGTTTTGATACTCTCGGGCATTCACGCCCAGCCGATGTTCGCCAGTGAACGCGCAGGACTGCTTGAAAAAATAGGCGATGAAAATATCCGCGGCAACATTGATGACGCCCTGAACCGCTCGAGGGAAATTTTGGGTTTACCCAGTGAAGAGATCACCGCTGAAAAAGAGAGTTCAACAGAAAAGTAGAATACATTTTAAAATTGAGACTTATAATTGCATAATATAAAATTAGTAAAAGCTGAATCAACCTTAATAACGATAATGCATCTAAAGATCAGTTATAAGCGCTTTGATTTTACAGTAACGAAATAAATAAAGAGATTTTATAAATTAAAAATAGAGATTCCCGCTTCCGCTGGAATAGAAAAAATGAAATTAAAATACATAAACGATATCAATCCGGCAACGGGAAAAGTTTTTGCGAAGATAAAATGTTCCACCGAAAAAGATATAGACCGGGCTGTTAATAAAGCCCGAAAAGCTCAAAAGAAATGGGCTGCATTAACGATTGCGCAAAGGAGTAAAATGCTTGAAGCCTGCGCTAAGGATTTTGTTAAGCAGAAAGAAAAGATAGGCAGGATAATAACTGATGAAATGGGTAAACTTTATAAATCTGCAGTTGGCGAAACTCATGCAGTTGCCTACGGGATCAGGGAAACAATTGAGCAGGCTAAAACCGCTCTTGCGGTTGAAAATCTAAAGGAAGAAAATCTGGTAACTGAGCTGCACCGTACTCCGATAGGTGTTTGCGCTGTAATAACTCCGTGGAACTTTCCCGTAAGCATGCCTGAAACACTGCTATCCCCCGCTCTCATTGCAGGAAACACAGTAGTCTTCAAACCATCTGAAATGGTGCCGCTGACCGGGAAGGCAATTTATGATATCTTTAATAAACATCTTCCGCCGGGCGTGATTAATCTTGTTCAGGGCGCTGATGAAGTTGGCAGTTATTTGATACACAGTAACATTGATATGATAGCGTTTGTTGGCTCACAGGCAGTTGGAAAGATAATAATGAAAGCTGCCGGCGATAAACTGAAACGCATTGTTCTGGAGCTTGGCGGCAAGGATCCAATGATAGTGTTAAACGACGCTGACCTTGAAAAAGCTGCGAACTTCGCAGTCAACGGTTCGTTAAGGAACACAGGACAGGTTTGTGTATCAGTTGAAAGAATATATGTTCAGGAAAAAGCTGCTGATAAATTCACAACACTTGTTGCAAATGGAGTAAAGAACTTTAAGTATGGCAGCGGATATGATGAAACTGTGCATATGGGTCCCCTGGTAAGCAAACGACAGAGGGATAACGTACTATCACAGGTAAAAGATGCCGTTAAAAAAGGCGCCAGGCTCATCACTGGCGGCGGAATACCAAAGAACAATAATGGATATTTTATGGAGCCAACGCTTCTTACTAACCTGAACCATAAACACAGGATAATGAATGAAGAGACCTTTGGTCCGGTTGTTGCGATACAGAAAGTTAAGACAGAAGATGAAGCAGTGAAGCTGGCTAATGACTCTCCCTTTGGCTTGGGCGCAACTGTGTGGACAAAGAATAAGAAGAAGGGCTTGGATATCGCGCGGAGAATTGAATCAGGTATGATTGGAGTTAATCAGGGTATCGGCGCCGTAAGCGGCACACCATGGGTTGGCATTAAGCAAAGCGGTTACGGCTACATCGGCTCGATTGACGGCATTAGACAGTTCACAGTACCGAGGAAAATAAGTTATAAGAAATAGAACGTATTTGCGAGCGGAGCGAAGCAATCTCATAAATTCATAAGACTGCCACGGCACTTCGTGCCTCGCAGAATAATGTTTTTAGAGAACGAAGCATTCATAGTACAAAATACAATTCATCCATAAATCCAAAATAGAAAGAGCAGCTAAAATGAAAAACGCACTAACAGTTATTCTGTTTGCAATATTTTTTTCCGGACTTTCATATTCACAGGAAGATCTCAAAACCCTTGGCGAAAAAATGGAGCGCGGTTTGTTCCAAACCGTTAAAGATAAAGACTGGGGCACACTGGAAGGCCTTGTTGCAAACGGATTTCAGTCCATGCATGCTGATGGTCCAAAAACACGCACTTCAGCAATTGATTACATAAAATCCATTACTTTTAAGTACTACCATTTTTCAGATATAGTTGTGACTAATAATGATGCCGGAAATATCATTGTCATTACATACAAACTTACATTTTCAGAAAATGTTGAAATGACTGAAGAGGAAAAGGGAAAATTTGTAAATAACCTGAGCGTATGGCAGAAGAATGGCGAAAAATGGCAGTGGATGAGTCACAGCGTTTTTGATAGCAAAGTTAGTAAATAAAGATTCAGTTTTTTTGGTAAAGTCTTTGCGGTAACGATATATATCACTTTATTTTATGATATTTATCCTTATTTTTACTTATTCATTAACTTAAATTAAATTAGTAATGAAAAAGTACTTCTTCTTTACCATTTTTTTTCTTGCGGCTTCTCTATCCATTTATTCGTGTCCATATTGTAATTTAAGTTTTTATAATGAGCTTACCAACCAACGCTTTAATTCTCTGGTCAGCCGTGAATTACTTGAATCAATTTACAACCAGGGTTCAAATCCAAATTTCGGAAGCATTCAAAATCCCTTCACCAATCCCGTTTCCGAACCGCTTAAAGTAAGTCCGGTTCAGAAAGAAAACACAAAAACTGAATTTATAGAAATTATTAATCGCGATAATAGCCTTTCGATACCTCCAACCAGTTACGTCCCGCAAAATTCTACCCCAGATAAAAAAGTAACAATCGAGCTTTCCCAGGGTGAAGTATATATAGGCAACGGTGTGATGTTCAACGGATTTGTGACCAATGGCGGAATTCCCGGGCCGACAATAATTGTAGATGAAGGCGATATTGTTGAGTTCACTGTCGTAAACAAAGGGAATATCCCTCACGGCGCTTCAATTCATGCCGCTTACACACAAACATCAAAGTATCTCGGTAAAATACCGGCTGGTGAATCCAGAACTGTTCTGTTCAAAGCGGTGGTACCCGGTGTATATATGTATCACTGCGCTCCCGGCGGGCATGCAATCCCTATGCATATAATTTTCGGGCAGTATGGTATGATCGTAGTAAAACCTAAAAAACAATATAAGCTTGAACAGGTATTGAATAAGAAGCCGGATGTTGAGATATATTTGCTCCAGCATGAACTTTATTCCAGCGGTAAAGACGCAATAAACTCACAGCCAATATATACAATGTTTAACGGAGAACTCTTCAGATATGTTAAGAATCCGATCAAGGCAAAACCGGGAGATTATGTAAGGATCTATTTTTTGAATGCCGGCCCTAACCTGCTTTCGACTTTCCATATTGTGGGAATAATCTGGGATTATGTTTACTGGCAGGGAAACCCGGATGCTATATTACCTAACGGGCAGACTGTGAATGCCGGCCCATCAGATTCATGGGTCATAGAGTTCCGAATGCCGCCTGATGAGGGCTATTATACAATGCTTACCCACGCAGTCGGTTCTGCAGATAGAGGCGCAATAGGTCTATTGGTCTGTGATGACAGCGCGCACACTCCTGTTACCGTATTGAGCGATGGCCCTAAATATACCGAAGCTGAATTCAAAGATATAAAAAGCAAAGTTACACGAGTGGTTTCACCGTTTGAGCCCGGTAGCCCTGATGTTGACCCGCCTGCTGTTTACCGAAGCGAAACAAAGGAAGTTACAGTTAAAATTATTGGGAATTCGTTCAATCCGAAAGTACTGCATATTGCACCCGGAACTAAAGTAACCTGGGTTAACGAAGATGTTTTTACTTATATGGATGGTGAATTTGGCGGTATTCATAATGTTGTATCATACGAAGGTACCGCTCAGCCTTTTTCCTCAAATCTGCTTGCACACACAGAAAAATTTACATTTGAATTCACTGAAGAAGCTGAGTATAAGTACATGTGTACGCCACATCCATATATGAAAGGTGTAGTTATAGTTGATGGCAGCAGTAAGGGCTCATCGGCAGGTCCTTCCAGGATCAGCCTCGGATTTCTCTCAGCAATTTTATTCCTTGTTTTGGTGATGTTGGTTGTAATTGTGATCGATAAAAGAAAAAAATAAAACGCAGATTCGAATCTACAGAAGAACAGGGTCAAAAGCCCTGTTTTTTTTATGACGCAGGTCATTTGATTGGCTGATAGAAATATTTATTTTTGTTTAATCTTAAATAACAATTCATAAACTAAATCCTTTGAAAATGAAAACACTTCTTGCATTAATCTTCATATTTTTATCCACGATTACATTTTCTCAATATGATGATTATCGATTCAACTCGTTTTTTGAATTTTATTCAAACAATTACCTCAATACTGAATCTTCCGGGAGGGGTTTTACAGGAATAGCTTTTGATAATGATATCTCAGGATTATTGATCAACCCTGCAACAATAACACAGAATAAAAAGTACCAGTTGAATTTTCAATACACTTTTAAAGGCAGGCAGCCGTGGCTTGAAAGTATGGGCTTTAATGATATCGGTTTAAAACATCAATTGTTTTCAGCCTCTGCAGGTTTTGGATGGAAAGTAAATAAAAACTTTCAGACAGGTTTTGTTTACAGCAATCCGCAGGGGATGTATTTTGATCTTGGGGAATATATCAGGACTGACGAGTTTGGAAATGAAATTTCCAGATATGATGCATATGAAAATATTTCCAAACATTCCTTCAATGTTCCGCTGGTTTTAAGTTCAGGAAATTTTGCATCCGCAATAAACTTAAATTATATTTATGCCAGATTTTCAATGCCTGGTGAAAGCTTTACATCTATCATATATCCTAATGGCAATCCAAATGCAGAAGATATTGCTATTAGTTCCAACTTTTTCAAAGCTGATATTGGATTTCTGTATAAACCATCAAAAACATTCTCAGCGGGAATAACTTTATCTACGGGAATGATTTCAAATATCAATTATCAATATCCCGATGGGTTCAGCGAAACAGGACATTCAACCATGCCCTGGAAAGGCGGATTAGGATTTAGTTATAATATTCCTAATAGTGATTGGAAACTTGGCCTTGACTATGTTTACAACAGAACTTCGGCTATCAGAAATTTAAAAGACAGGCATGATTTTCATATAGGCGCTGAGGGTCCGGTAAATAAAAATATTATGTTCAGAGCCGGTTTCTTTACAATGTTTGATAATAGAATTAATGATGGAACTGTTGATTGGTTCGATAAACCTGGTGATTATGATCAATATTTTATCACACTGGGCGGCAGTTATAAACATAAAGATACCCGATATAATTTAGCTTTAATGACAAGCCAGATCTCCCCGGGTAAGATAAAAAATTTGATCATAAATGGCGGAGTAACATTTAATTTTTAATTTGCTGTCATAACTTTCTTCATCGCATTAATTATTTCGGGGTTGGGTAAGCCCCCCTGCTGATTCACAAGCATAACAAATTGATCGGCTGAGAGCTCTTCGGCGTGGAAATTGTAATCAGTATTTCTGCCGGTCTGCTCGTAGAAATCTTTCACTTCTTTGAATTTGAGTATAAGTGGTATACCATCGCGGTAGACCACTTTCTTCTTACTATCATCCCCTTCAACCGCCAATAATCCAATTTGTATATAACCGAAAAAATTTCCCCCGGAATATTTCCTGCCGGAAAATAATATCAGCATAACATCAACAGGCTTATCGTTGTGTTTAATAGTGATGTAAAAATTGTTAAACGGCGCATCGGGATTTGAGATCCTCAAGTCCGCAATTTCCGGCGGGTATGCAATTTCATTGCATTTTCTGAATCCGATTATATTATAAACTTTTTCACTCATAGCCGGGTCATGCCTTGAAAGGATATGAAACAACTCATGTATAAATGTATTTTCATAGCTTCCCGAGCTCCCTTCCGTCATATCGTCCCTCAAAACAATATAATTTCCGCGTGTATATCCGTTTGCACCGCCTTCATTTGACATATCAGAGCTAATGACTTCAATTCTCGGCGGCATTTTAAGCTTTAAGCCCAGTTCCTTTATCTTCCTGTTTACTGATTCGACAACTTTCTTCAGTCCCTTTTTATCATCAGCTGTCCACGGTTTAACAGACTTGACTGCCCTGCTGTAGTAATCTGCAATTGTAACGGAATCACTCTTTGAACCGGCTTTGCTCATAAGGTCAAACCGGCTTAAAATTGCTGTGTAATCATCTTCAGTTGTAAGCAGCTCTTTTGCGCGGTCACCAGCAACAGGTACAACAACAGTGCCTTCCTGCAGTACAAATTCATCCTGCGAAGCGGTCAAACTGCTAAATATAAGAAGAAATGAAACAAATAAGACAATCTTTAATTTCATACGGTACGTATTATTTTTGATATTTATTCTGTAAATTTAAGAAATAATTAACTAATATTTACAACCAATGGAAGCCTGAGCGGGTTTCATTAGAGTGTATTTGCAGGAGGCAGACAAATGAAGTTCGAATTTTCACCATATATAGCAGTACAGGTTGGCGATCATGCCAAAGCAGTTGATTTTTACAAAAGGGTTCTGGGCATGGAGTTTATTGAGGAGCGCGGTAATGACGCTTACCTTGATAAGGACGGAATCAATTTCGTAATTGAAAATAACGCTGAGGGTATCGGCTCAGTGTTTTTTGAGTTCAAAACTGATAACCTTGCTGAAGCAAAGCAAGCTTTGCTTGCAGAGAATTGCACAATTACACAGGAATACAACGAACACTCAATTATGTTCAGCGACCCGTTCGGCATGAATTTCCATGTTTGGGAAGAAGGCGCATTTCCGGATAACCCGTAATTTGAATTGTCAATCTAATCTCCCCCTGTAAGTGGGAGACTTAGAGGGGGTATATTTGGTATAAATAAGCTATTTTCTGGCCACACAGAAGTTCTAGTATCACTCAAAATAATTACCCCCTTGTGTTCCACCTTCCAGGGGGAAATGATATACAGGTAGTAGAAATAGATTTTGAAAAACTCGTTAATCACATCTCCCCCTAACAGGGGGAGATACAGAGGGGGTATTCAGCATAAATCAGCTAAGATTTAAATACAACATAAAAGAGCTTGAAGAATTAACACACTTAACAGATGAAGAAAAGGAATACGATACCTGGAGACAAAATAAACTTGAGGAATTCGGTATTAAGTTCTTAAGATTTACCAATGAAGAAATTTATGGAAATATTAATGAAGTATTGAGGATAATTAACTTTGAGGTTGAAGCAAACTTAAGATCTTTAAAATAAGATCTTTCATAAATTGTAGAGGATTACCCCCTTGAGTTCCCCCTTTCAGGGGGAAATGATATAGAGGCAGTAGAAATAGATTTTGAAAAACTCGTTAATCACATCTCCCCCTAACAGGGGGAGATACAGAGGGGGTATTCAGAACAATTTAGCTCGATAAAAGGTGCAAAATACTGGAGCTTTGTTTTAATCAAGAGTATTACCCCCTT
>JBHEKV010000255.1:0-4862 GCA_041859235.1 Ignavibacteria bacterium
GTCAATCGCACAGGTGCTGCTTGAAAGATTCAGGTTGTACACAACGGGCGCGGGAGTCTTTACACAGGCTGAGCTCAGCATGATGTGTTACATCTTCGGGGAAACCAAGGACCCATCGGCAAAAGACTATTTGCTGCAATTGACTTATGATGATAATTACCGTATACGTTCATCAGCCATAAACGCGTTGGGAAAAATAAATTATGACAGATCAGATAAGGAATTTATTGAAAAGGTTGTTACAAGACTTAGCCAGCTAGCCACTGAAAATTCCGAAAAAAAGCTGTACAACAAAGATATTGCCTTCGCTTTAGGGAATTATATTTCACCTCTTGGAATGCAGACACTGCTTAACATGCTGAATAATAATTTTTACGGAGCAAGATTTGTTGCCTCAGAAAATCTTAAGAAATATCCAAACCTCTCTCTCATAACATATACTGACAATGCTATACCTGATTATTTTTTAAACGAACGTTCACTTATTGCATTTTTGCAATCATTAACAGCGCTTAACAGCAATGATTTTATGATCGTTCATAATTTCCTGAGTGTATCACCCGTTTACAATAACGAAGCGGTTATTTATAATCTTATAGAGCTTCTGAAACACAAAATCGATAATTCCGGATTACAGGGTATTGATGTGTGGTATCAAACTCAACTGAATGAACTGCAATCCAAAGTCCCTTTAAAAGTAAAATAGACCAGAAGAAGCTCTCCCCCTTAGTAAGGGGGAGTACGGCGAAGCCGGGAGGGGGTCTGTGGAAAACTTCGTTTTCCACGTCAGGTACATATCTAAAGACTTTCAGCCTGACGTCACATAATAATTTCACTATAATAAAAAAAGGCGGGATAATCACCCGCCTCTAATTATAACACTTCAATTCATTTATCTTCATGGGGCACTTTTTTAATTACTCCCATCTTCCTTCTCGGCTCAATTTCACCTTTCAGCATAGTCTCCGTAGTATCCGTCTTAATTGTATCCTGTACCACCTTTATCTTACCAACCGTTTTGGTTTCAACCGGGTCACAGGTTTTACTGCTATCCTGAAGATAACTCAGCCGTTGAACCTGTTCAATACTTATCCCGCCCTGGATATTGTTATTATTTGTTTCTATTGAATCCGAATTACTGTTATTTCCGTAATAGCTCGAATCCACCAGTGCAATTGCGCCTGTAAGCGGTTTATCATCTCCGCCGGAATTGCCCTCTGAATTACCGCATGAGCTGAGCATTGCCGATGTGCAAAGCATCAACGCAAGCGCGCTTACCCTGAAGGGCGTCATTACCGGCAGCAGATATGATGGAAATGTATATTTTGGTTCTTCGATATTAATTTTAAGCCTCGGCACTTCCTCGGTTTCCTGCTCAAGCTGGCTTACATTAAACCTGCCGCATATTTTTTTATCAATATTTGCGGCAATATACTGCTGTATTTCATCCTCTGATTTTTTGGAGAAATCCACCACAGTTTTAGAGCATACTTTACAGAATGAACCCTGTTCGTTTGGTGTCATTTTATCCCAGTCTTCAAAACAGGGCTCCGGTATGTGAATTTTAAACAGATTTTCGTGTGCCATAATATCACCTTTTTTTGATGTTATTTAGTTTACTTAAGCCGGTGATATATTGTTCCATAATATTTTACATAACTCATAGTAAAAGCTAACCTATCTCATATTTTTAGCAGTCGTTTTTTAGTAATTTTGTTAAGTATGACTACTCATATTTATGTATTTGTTCAAATGAAAGGAATTAATACAATGCACGAAAAAAGCATAGAATTACTCAACAAAGCGGCCTCAGATGAACTGAGCGCAATACACCAGTACATGTATTTTCATTTTCACTGTGATGACCAGGGGTTTGACCTGCTTGCCGGACTCTTTAAAAAAACCGCCATCGAAGAAATGATACACGTCGAAAGACTTGCGGAAAGAATTTTGTTTTTAAAAGGCGATGTTGATATGACAGCCAAAGATAAAGTTCAGCAGATAAAGGACGTAAAAGGAATGCTAGAGCTTGCCAGGAAAATGGAAGAAGAGAGCGCTAAGGAATACAATGTATGGGCAAACGAGTGCTCGGTTAATTCAGACGCTATATCAAAGCAGTTATTTGAATCACTGGTAGCTGATGAAGAGCGCCATTATGCGCAGTATGATACGGAGCTTGACAATATAGCAAAGTTCGGAACAAGCTACCTTGCGCTGCAATCAATTGAGCGCAGCAAAACAATAGCAACTCCAACGCCTGCAAAGTAAATATTAGAAGTCAATCAGCCGAATTTATTGCAAAGGATAGATTATTTTTAGGTCACTGCTCCCCTCTCCCCTCAGGAGAGGGGATGGGGGGTGAGGTTTCACGCTACTTCTCAGTAAACTCTATCGGCACAGCTTCGCCCTGTATCATAACTCTAAGCCCTGTGGGAGCCTCGCCGTTATTCACAACAAATGAAATTGAATTGATTCCCTTTACAAATCCTTCTTTAATTTCAAACGGGTAGAAACCATTCTGGAATGCATTATACTGCGTAAAATAACCTGTACTTTTTCCATTTATCAAAATATCAGCCCCGTTATTATCTGTTGTCCAAAATCCTTTTATTTCGGCAGTTTCCGCTTTGAATCCGTGCAGCGAAAATGACAGCGTATATACATACATACCCGGCGCGTTCCACTCGCCCGCATCTGCGCGGGGTGATATCCATTTAGATAGATTATCGTTATACACCCACGCTCCCAAAGGGAAGACATCTGAATGCACGACTTTTGTATCCGGTCCGGTGAACATCGGGTCAGCGCTTATGCTGAGTACATAATGCGGGTCAGTTTCACCGTCAGCCAATGGCATTTTATTGTTATCAACGCCAGTGTTATACAAAGTTGGAATTGGTATTTTTTTCAATTCCTGCGAATTTACCAACACGGTTGAAGTCAAAATCGCCAAAATTATGTAAATTATCTTCATTTGTATGCTATATCTTATATAAAATATTACAATTTATAAAACATATCAACCACAAATAAAAATCCCCTTTGCCAGTAGAATGAAAAAAAAATGAAAAATCAATGTGCCGTCGGGTAAATATCTAAGGACTTTCAGTCAGTTTCTATCTATTTTTTTGCTTTTGATTTTAAGCGGCCTTTTAAAAATGGCGTTAAGAAATTGTTCGAACAAGCGTGGCAAGAAAATCTGTTTGAGTCACGCAAATCGCACCAATGGTGCGCATAAAGCGTGACGAGTTATTTTCTTGCAGCGAAGTGAGAATAATTTTAGCCAATTTTTAAACAGCCTTGACTTTTTTGGTTCTTTTTGTGTCAAGACAAAAAGAACAAAATAAACTTTGTCAATGGAACTGTGTTTACTGACGACAATGATACCTCTTTACTTTTCCGATGACTTTAAGTCATCGGATTAGGTTGAGTGATTTTACTCAAATAAAAAAGCGGCCCTTTCGGGCCGCCCTAATTTTTACTATTTTACTTCTGCCTTTTTACTTTTGCCTTACTAAACTTCATAATACAAATGGAATTCATACGGATGCGGCCTTAAAGCCATTGGTTTCACTTCGTTTTCCATTTTATAATTTATCCATGTGTCTATCAGGTCATCGGTGAACACACCGCCTTTTTTGAGGTATTCATTATCATTGGCTAGATGCTCTAAAGCTGATTCAAGATTATCCGGTGCCTGCGGAATATTTTTCAGTTCCTTGCTGCTTAAATGATAAATATCCATTTCCATAGCTTCACCCGGATCTATCTTGTTCTGAATACCGTCAAGTCCCGCCATTAACATAGCCGAAAATGCAAGATACGGGTTCGCAGTTCCATCCGGACAGCGGAATTCAACACGTTTAGCTTTCGGACTGTTGGAGTACATCGGTATCCTGATTGCAGCGCTGCGGTTACCTTTTGAGTAAGCAAGATTAACCGGCGCTTCATACCCGGGCACAAGACGTTTATATGAATTTGTTGTGGGGTTAGTCAAAGCTAATAGCGATGGTGCATGTTTTAATAAACCACCGATATAATATAAAGCCATCTGGCTTAAACCGGCATATTCATCACCTGCAAAAAGCGGCTTGCCGTTTTTCCAAAGACTCTGGTGTGTGTGCATTCCGCTGCCGTTATCGCCAAAAATGGGTTTAGGCATAAATGTTGCTGTTTTACCATGCTGCCTTGCGGTATTTTTTACAATGTATTTGAACATCATCAGCTTATCAGCGCATTCAAGCATCGGGCAGAACCTGTAATCAATTTCAGCCTGACCGCCGGTTGCGACTTCATGGTGCTGGGTTTCAATCTCAATCCCCGCATTCAGCAAATGCTCTACCATTGCGTTGCGGATATCGTTTGTGCTATCCGCCGGCGGCACGGGGAAGTAACCTTCCTTAAGTCTTATTTTGTGTCCCAGGTTTGCTTCAAGCTCTGTTCCCGTATTCCAGAAACCCTCACGGGAATCAACTTTATACCAGCTGCTATATTCATTTACGTTATACGCAACATGATCTAAGATAAAGAATTCAGCTTCAGGTCCGCAGAAAATTGTATCTGCAATTTTTGTTGACTTCAGATACTCTTCAGCCTTCATTGCAACATAACGCGGGTCGCGGCTGTAACGCTCTTTGGTGGCAGGTGAATAAATATCGCAGATCATAGAAAGATTCTTCGCAACAATGAACGGATCTATATTCGCAGTTTCAGGATCGGGAAAGATAAGCATATCTGATTCATTAATTGACTGCCATCCCCTGATGGATGAACCGTCGAATCCGAGACCCTCTGTAAATACTTTTTCATCAAGGTTCCTTGCCGGTATGCTGAAGTGCTGCCACTGTCCGGGCATATCGGTA
>JBHEKV010000042.1:0-8053 GCA_041859235.1 Ignavibacteria bacterium
TGTACCAGAATTATCCGAATCCTTTCAACCCCGTAACAAAGATCAAATTTGATGTACCTAAATCAGGATTTACCACATTGAAAGTTTATGATGCAACCGGTTCAGAAGTTTCTACACTTGTATCCGATGAACTTGCAACAGGCAAATATACTGTAGATTTTGACGCTTCAAATCTTTCGAGCGGCATTTATTATTACAGGCTAGAGTCAGGCGGACAGATTAAGACCAACAAGATGAGTTTGGTAAAATAATTCCGTATAAATCCGGCTTTTGAAAGCCTCTGCGGTAGCAGAGGCTTTTTTATTTTTATTATCTTTGAATATTTGAACATTATTTGATAATTTTGTAAATTACTTAATTATAACAGTATATTTGCCTAAACTAAGACTATTTCTTTCGCTCAATCCTGCTGAGAACATTATTTCTGAATTAGCATTAATTCAGCGAGAATTGAAAGGTCTTTACCCATCCGGCAACATCAGGTGGGAAGAGCCGGATAAATTCCATTTAACATTAAGGTTTCTGGGCGATGTAAACGAAAATGATGTTGAGCCGCTTTCAGAGACGCTGCAGAGACTGAAATTCGGTTTTGAATTGATCTTATTTGAGGCTGAGAGAGTAGGATTCTTCCCTGAAACAAAATTTCCAAATGTTATATATGCCGGATTTAAGGAGAGCGGGAACAATTCTGATGTATTGGTGGGTTTCATTGATAGAATAATTCACAACTTTGGAGTGAAACCTGAAAAAAGATTTATTCCTCATATTACATTAGGCCGGTTTAACAGGAGTAAAAGAGTCAAAATATCTGAACCTGCTGAAATCGAAATGAGTAATATCAAAGCAGAATTTGATTCTTTTTGCCTTATGCAAAGCAAGTTAACACCGTCAGGTTCAGTATACGAAACTTTAAATAAATTTAATTTCAGAAAATAGATATGCCATTTTACGAATACCAATGTTCTAACTGCGGTCACACTCTCGAGGAACTTCAGAAAATGAGTGATGAACCATTGAAGAAATGTCCTGAATGCGGAAAAAACTCACTTCAGAGATTAATAGGCACAGGCGGTGGATTGATCTTTAAAGGCAGCGGATTCTACCTCACAGATTACAAGAAGAAATCTCATTCAGAACGCAAGACAGATAAATCAGGCAAAACAGAAAGCAAAGATACATCTTCTGCAGATAATAAATCAACTGCTGCTGCCGGAGGAACCAAACCAGCGGATAAGCCGCTAACAGCAAAGAAGGAAAAAAACAAATAATGTACTCAGTAGAATTCAATAAGCTTCCGAATTTCAACAATTTGTACCTCGATTACATAAGCCCTGCAGAAGAAGATAACCGGAAACTGCTGCCCTTTTTCAATGCAATGTTCCGTGAAAACGAAGATATCTTCAAGATCGTAGATGAGAAGATCCATAATTACAATACCAGCCGGTACTTTGATAAGAATGTCCTGATTGATATTCTTAAGAGACAGAACGTGACTTACGGAGGAGATGAATACACTGCGGCAAATATTGAACTTCTTACAAACGATAACACATTTACGGTCGTTACCGGTCAGCAGGTAGCATTGTATACCGGACCGTTCTACACGATACTCAAAACGATTTCGTCAGTGAAACTTGCCAAAGATCTCAAAGAGCGGTTTCCTCAATTCAATTTTGTTCCGGTTTTCTGGCTGGAATCAGAAGACCATGATATAGACGAAGCAAATCACACTTATTTAATTGACAGACAGAATGAGCTGGTAAGGGTAGGATTTGATCCGGAAAACACTGATGATGCAGAGGGCGCTAAAAGGAATACTCCCCCCGTTGGCTCAATTGTTTTCGGCGAAATGATAAACAGCATTAACGAACAGCTTAGAAGCTCGATGATAGATACCGATTTTAAGGATAAGATTATGAACATGGTTACAAAACATTACCGCGAAGGCAACGATTACAAAACCGCATTTGCCGGCTTAATGAACGATATATTCAAAGGATACGGTGTTGTATTCTTAGACCCATCTGACCATGAGATAAAGCGTCTGCTAATACCGGTTTTCGAAAAAGAACTTACCAGTTCACCGAAGTTGTGCGAAACAATTATCACTCAGAGTGCTGAGCTTGAAAAGAACTACGACCTTCAGGTTAAACCGAAGGTGATTAATATGTTCTTTCTGCATAATAACAACAGGCTGCTTATAGAACCTCGGGACGGAGGAAGATTTGCGCTGAAAAACTCCAAACGGAGGTTTGAAAATGAAGAATTACTGAACCTGCTTCAGGAGAGCCCCGAGTTATTCAGTCCGAATGTAGTTTTACGTCCCATCTGCCAGGATTACCTGCTGCCTACCGCAGCATATATCGGGGGTCCCGGTGAAATATCATATTTTGCTCAGTTCAAGCCGGCATATAAACATTATGATATTACAATGCCGGTAATTTACCCAAGGGCATCTGTAAGTATAATAGAATCTAAGATTGCAAAATTCATGAACAACTTCAACGTTAAACTTGAGGATATATTTCATCACAGTTTTCTTGTCTCCAAGGTTGTTGATAAGCTTTCAGAGGTAAAGATCGATGATGAAATATCCAGGTATGTAGATGAGCTGAACAAGATCTTTTATGACATGCGCAATATGACAGTCAAGGTTGACCAAACTCTTCTGAATGCGGTGGATAATATGAAAGAAAAGACCAAACAGAACCTGGAGCATTTTAAGGGCAAACTTATAAACGCGCAGGCTAAGAAGAGCGAAACAACAACCACTCAGATAGATAAAGTAACGAACAACATCTTCCCGAATCATAATCTTCAGGAGCGCGTTATAAGCATAATTTATTTCCTTAACAAATACGATGAATCTTTTATCAGGAAGTTATTCCATGAAATTGACGTAAGAAACTTCAACCATCAGGTTGTTGAAATGTAATAATCCCTTAAAATGAAGAACGAACAGGTCCGCAGAATACTCATTATCAGGCTTTCATCTATGGGTGATGTGATTTTAACAACCCCATTGATAGAACTGATGACAAAAACTTTCCCGCTTGCAAGGATCGATTTCTGCACCAAAGAGAAGTTTACTTATCTTATCAGATCAAACCCTAAAGTACATAAAGTTATAAAGGCAAAAAATGAGCTTAGTTACAGCTCATTGAAAGATCTCAGGCAACTTATCAAGATGAGCAATTACAATTTGATAGTAGACCTTCAGAATAACCTGAGAACGATCTATCTCCGGTCAATTCAGGACGCTAAAGTTCATGTCTTCAATAAGCATTCCATCAGGAAATTCCTTCTTGTAAACTTTAAGATCAATTTGTTTAAGAACGAGAGACCAATAACAGACCGTTACAAGGAGACGATCAACCGGTATGCCGAGTCTTCTGATTTGAACAAAAAAATACTTCCGGAACTGTTCCCTGACCCGGTTTCTGAGCGTTCCATCACCAATATGCTTGAATCACTTGGGATCACAGGATCAAACAGGCTGGTTTGTATTCCGGCAGTTTCAGGACATTTTACAAAAACATACCCTCCGGAATATTACGCTGAGATAATAAACAATTTCCCCGATGAAAACGCCGTTTTCTTTTTGACAGGAAGAGGAAAGGATAGCGAAAATATTCAATTGATCAAATCTCTGGCCAAAAACAAAAAGGTATATGATATGTGCGACAGGCTGGAAGTTGAAGACCTGATCTCACTTGTAAAAAGTTCATCGCTGTTAATTAGCGGTGATACGGGGCCAATGCATATAGCGGAAGCATTCAATATTCCTATTGTGATGATGGCGGGCTCAAGTGTTAGGGAGTTTGGTTTCTTCCCGCAAAATGAAAAAGCTGTTGTTCTTGAAAACAACAGCTTAAAATGCAGACCCTGCTCACATTACGGCAGATCAAAATGCCCCAAAGGACATTTTAAATGCATGAAAGAAATCTCCCCGGAAGCAGTTATAGCAAATGCGGCTATGTTTACTTAACCATTACCATTTTTTTGCTTACTGAATAAATAACACTACCCGAATTTGGGTCAGTAACAAGCATCCTGTAAAAATAAATCCCCGAAGACAGGTCATTCCCCTTCCATTCAACTTTATATTTCCCCGGCTGCAGAACTTCATTAACGAGTGAACCAACTTCCTGACCAAGCGCGTTATAAGTGATCAATCGTATATATCCGCCGCGGACTTCATTTCCGGCAGAGGCGCTGAGGCGCGGAGCTTCGAATTCAAAAATAGTTGAAGCATTAAAAGGGTTTGGATAATTCTGATGTAATCTATAATCAGAAGGTATCTCATTTGATACAATTATCACGCCTTCTACAAAAAAATTCAGCCGTGAAATGCCACCATTTGTTCTGACGGCGTAAATCACACCTGGTCCCCCGACAAATCCGTTTCTGGCAGAGGCAAGATGATTAAAGTTTCCGGCTGGCGCTGTATACTGAATAAAGAAAGGCCCGCCCCCCATAGAAAAATAAACGTTTGTATTGGACCGGGTATACCAATAGTTAATTGTGCCGTTAATTCCTGTGAATCCGGTTATCGGACCTGTTCCTACAGATGGAGTCATCTGCCAGTTTATGCCGCTGTTCGTAGTCCTAGAAAGCGAATCTCCGCTTGCGTAGCCGGTTTGAGGGTTTGGAGGATTAAGCCAGATCGAATAGATATTTACGTTTGCACCAGTTGCCTGCTGTAACCAGGGTGGAACTCCTGATGCGGAATAGTAAATTCTTGATTTATCTGTTCCGAACCAAATCCCGGTGCTGACACCCCACACTGAATTATTCCATCCGAGCTCTCCATTTGACTGAGAAAGAAATTGCCCGGCTGAATCCCAGTTGATCCCGCCGTTAGTGGTTCTGAAAATCGACCACCTGCTTCCGACAGGATCTCCCTGCATAAATCCATTTAGTGCGTTTTGCATCCATATACCATTTATGAAACCGCCTGGCTGAGTAAACACAAGCTGCCAGTTCAAGCCTGAATTACTGGTACGGTAAACATAAGTTGTTGTGCTGATATAACCGGCAGTCAGCGCCGTAGAAGAATTGATACCGAAGATATTGACAAGAGAAATATTTGAGGGTAGACCGCCCCCGCTGAGATTAGACCAGTTATATCCGGCATTGGATGTTTTAAGTACAACTCCGGCGGAACCGCAAACCCAGGCGTTGGTGCCATCAATATTTGATACAGACGTCAGGTTGCCTGTGACACCTGTTACCTGTTCAGTCCAGAAATACTGCGTAAGAACTATTGAACAGTGAAAAAGCGAAGCAAGTAAAAATATCAACAAGGATCTCATTATTTACCTCCTTTATTGAAAGGTTTATAGATTAAACAGTGCTGCTGCTGTCATTCAAAAAACTTTATCACTTCAGGATAAGCATTTTTTTTGTCTCTTTAAAATCATCTGCTTCCATCTGATAAAAATAAACACCGCTTGCAAGTCTACTTGCTTCAAAATCTATCTCATATTCACCGTTCCTTTTATCTTCGTTTACCAGCACAGCAACCTCTGAGCCGTCACTTGCAAAAACTTTGATCGTAACATGCGCATACTTCTGCAACGTAAATTTTATTTTAGTCACCGGGTTAAACGGGTTGGGATAATTCTGCTGCAGGCTGAAAAGTGCCGGCGCTATATTGCCCTGGTTGTTTATCCCGATAGCCGGATTAAGCCTATATAATATAAGCTGACCTTCGATATTATAATTTGGTTCTGTGTGCCCGGTTGAGTTATAGTTACAATCGGCGCATGTAACGCCATTGATACATCCCGGGTTTGTTGGTCTGCATAAATTCACATATGGTTCAATATTATAATCTACATCTGCGCTATCTCCAATTATTACACTCGAGGTGACATCAAGGTCCCAAGGTATTACATCAGCCCCCGGGCACCAGCCGGCGCGTGCATATTGCCATGTGCCGCCCTGCGGGCTGCATGGATTAAGTCCGCAGTTTTGTCTCCATAAATTATGTGTAAGCGAATCTGTGTTAACCACAACCAGGTGGTACTTGATGCTGAATTCTGCGGCATTGTGAGTATTACCCTGACCGTGACCGGTGGCAATCATTCTGCTTTTCACTTTCACGGTCTGCGGGTCTATAAAAACCTTCATTGGCTGAAGGTAATTTTCATGCGGGTCAGCAGTATCTCCATAAACAATATAATGATCCTGCCAAAGAGGTATTACCTTAAATGGTTTGTAATATGCTTCACCTTCAATAAACGCGAATTTTACAGTAGTAAGCCAGCCCCGGGTTCCGCCTATCCAGCTTTCGATATAATTTCCAAGGATCTGAGTATCGTGAAGAAGGGGCATATAATCGGTAACATCAATCCAAAAGGTGCATGTACCGGGCAAACCGCCGCCAACGATGTTATATGGTGTAACAACACGTGCTATTTCATACCCCTGTCCTGTTGCAGTATCGGTATATAATTTGATCCATCCCAACCTGTCCCACGGGTCACACCCCGCGGCGGGACATCCTATAGTATACTTCATCAATATCTTCTCATAGTGATGCGTTGTATCCGGGAAAGTAACTGAGTTGTAATTTACTGTTGCCCAGTTATGGTAGCTTTGATCAAAAGCGGTTACCCAGGTTGTATCACCAGGAGAAGCCATAACTAATGATTTGATACCTAAGAGGAAAACAGAAATTAATATTATCTTTTTCATAGAATTCAGCATTAAAATTTACTTTTGCAATATAATTATATAAAATATTATTAAATACAATTTTATTATTCATAGTAAATAGCACGACATATTTGTCATTTGAGACTCTTATTGAGCTTTTATTTGAGCAAATTATCATTTTTTTCATAAGATTTATTGGCATAGAAATTGTGATTTAAATTCTTGTACATTCCACAGAAAGGAAGCACTATGTCAAAATCGCACAACTCAAACAGGGCTACTATTATTTCTCGCCCATCAGTACACAGGACAGATATCAGTAAACAGGATGTTAAGCTGATCAGTGAAGAAAAAAGATATCACACGAAAATAAAGCCGGGTAAACTTGAAAAGCATAAAGAAAATCAATTTAAGGATGAAGAAAGTAAGGTTATTGAAGAAAGATCAGAAGAAAAAGTTACAATAGTAAATGATGCATCAACAAAACCGAAACCGGAGCGCGGTGACCGTAAAGATGAAAATGAAGTACTTAAGGAAACATATGAAATGGATAACCGCAAAGCGGTTGATGGCACTGCCGACGATATCAACAATGTAGGCGAAGAGTTGAACAAAAGGAATACTTTTTGATTACAGCTATTTTAGCAGTACCATCTTTCTGGTTTCTTTAAATGAGCCTGAAGATATAGAATAAAAATACACCCCGCTCGGGAATGATAATGCATCCCAATTAACTTCATATGTTCCGGGCCTCAATTGTTGGTTTACTAATATTGCGACCTCCCTGCCGAGGATATCGTATACAGAAATAGTGGTCAGCGATGCATTACCTGCGGGAATTGCAAATTTTATTTTTGTTACCGGATTGAAAGGATTTGGGTAGTTTTGGAAAAGCGAAAACTGTAGGGGGATTTCTGAAGAAACTGGGCCAATTCCTATTGGTTGAGAGAATTTTAAAGTCAAATAATCAAAGTGGGTGATTGAAGCCATGCTTTTTCCGGCAATATAGATTTCATTATTGTTTCCCAATTTCATATCATATGCTACATCTTCCATATTTGAACCACTTGAATAGTCATACGAAATGGTAGCGGCACCAGATTCATCATACTTTGTGAGAACAATTACCCTCCGGGCGGGATTAATGTATTTGCTTCCGAGAACCAATAAAGAATTCAAGGAAGATTCTGAAGAAATAATCGGCATGCCAAAGAAATAACCATTTATCGTCCTTACCCATTGCTGCGCACCGGAGGAATCGTATTTTACAGTAATTAAGTTACCCGAATAGTTACTTCTGCCTGTAACATATAAACTACCATTCTGAGCAGTAACCACTGAAAATGCTTCTTCAGAATTTACGTGATAAAAAGCCTCCCATATAAGAAGA
>JBHEKV010000057.1:0-4614 GCA_041859235.1 Ignavibacteria bacterium
TATCTCTATTATATTATTGTCCGCAGCTAACTGATAAAAATAAACACTGCTTGAATAATTTTTTTAAAATACTGCTGATTTAAAAAATATGCGTTGAATTTCCTACGAAAGGGTTTCCGCTATAGTGAAGCAACAATATGTTAATAAGGAAGCCCATTTTGTTAATTGATTGATTAGACAAATATACTGTAAAAACTGAGCAAAAAACTATGACCGGTATCATAAAGAAACATAACAAATAGTTACAGGTTAATAATCAGAGAAATTTTGTGCTTTATTCGTGCTGCTCAGCAAGGCATAGCCCAACAACGGGGTGGGGATTAAAATGCAAAAAAGAAAAAGCAGAGACAGGATATAAACCTGTCTCTGAAAAATACACACAAAATAGATCTGTTTACTTCTTCCCTGTCGGGATGTAATATGTTAATTTAAGCTGGGGAGTAAAGTAGCTGTGGCTGGTACGTTCAGCAGATGTTACACTTCCGATTTCAATCTCATACTTCGGGTAAAAGATATTGTAATCAAGCATCAATCCTATCGTCATTTTTTTGCTGAGCATGCATTCTGCCCCAACACCGGCGTTAATACCAAATGATCTCACATCATGGTTGTTATTATCAGTTGTTACATCAGCGCGAAATAAGCCGTCTTTGAGGTGTTCAAACTGGTAAACTCCCGCGCCGATCCTTACTACCGGCTGTATAACAGCCTTACGGAACATATGCCCGAAATTGTACACAGCATTTAGTGATGCTGAAAGTGTCAGCCAAAGGGGCTCTTTACCGGCGGGCTTATATTTATCTTTATAGTAATTATATCCCCCGTAAAGAGTGCCCTCAAGTGCAAAGCCTTTTGTAAAGAAATAACTTACACCCAGCCCAAATTGCGAGCTTGTGTTAAGTATATCCGTTGTTTTTGTGGTCTCTGAATAATTTCCGCCGGCGGGGATATTGCCGCCGCCGTAGATTGAAATACCGATCTTCCCTTTTAAGCTGTTTTTTGATACCTGCGCATTGAGCACAAAAGGTAATACAAGTATAAGTAATGCCGTTATAAATTGTTTCATTTTCCTTTATATATATTTAATTTTATTTTAAGTTTATAGTTGAATTCTAATTTAGTTTTACGATGTAAAATTGAACATCCAGTTATGAATCAAAGATAGTTTTCTTTATTATGCGGGGCAAATAAATTATTTTACAAAACTAATCAGCAAATTAACATTACTTTATGGCAATATTACCTATTTTGGAAGTATTTTTGAAGTTTTTCAGATATTTGGACTAAACAGAGTTTTTTGTAAATAATTATATACCGTTGATGTCAATTACTGCCCACCTTTCAGGCAGCGGATCAAATTTAGCCCTGCAGGTCGCAGAACTTGCTCTGACAGTGGCGGGATAAAAAAAATCAGGATTCACCCGCAGAGTCCTTAATCCCGCTTAAGCAGAAACGCGTGACTGCTCCGAAGGTACGAAGGACTCCGTGGGAGAGTCCCTTCGGGACAAAAAGCGCAGAAAGCGGGAGACTCTTCATTATACTCTAAATGGACTTTATAGCAGGCTTGGCTTTGTTTACCCCTTAAGGGCCCGCCTGTAAAACTGAGCGGCAGGCTGAGCCGTGCCGCCTACAGATTATAAATAAGCAATCAAAAGCCGCTCTTCGCAATCCGGTGGGGTTTCTTATGTAACCCCCCCGTTGCTATCTTACAATACTTACTCTGTGAAAACAGAGGAAGTTCACCGGCAGCAGGCAGGTTTTGAAAAAGACTTTTTTTGCCTTTTTACTTCTTGATATTATGCGAAGCAAAAATTGAAATCCGGCTCTGAAAGATGCCTTTTTTTACTTATGCCTTTTTTCCACTTGCATTTTCAATTGACATATATTATATTAATTGTATATGCATATTGCATATAGTAAAAATATCCCTTTTTTAATGAAAAATCCTATGGTACCAAATTTTCTCCGCTATTTTGCTGATAACTGTATTCCCGTCACCGGAAATTTAAAATTGCCCGCAGTTTTCCTGCTGATGCGTTTTCCCAACATGCATTCTCAAGGATGCATTCTCTCAATGAGAAAGGTGTATTTTTTCATCTTGGGAAATCGCGATTGCTTTCTGTATTCAGCGTTTTCTCAAGGTGATTCGCACGGAGAAATGCTTTTCTCAACATGATCTTTTCATGTTGAGAAAAATTTAATATCAATTGCGGGCTGTTATCGCAGAAAAAGTTAACAAAACCCTCAAAATAAAAAAATCGTTTTCATCGTGAGAATCATAATGAGAAAAACCCCAAAAATAGCCTAAATTGATTCCCATTTGTTGGTCAACTTCCTCTGCTAAAGCATATTAAGTCAGGCAAGACCAGCAGCGAGGTGATCCCAGAAGCTCAATGTCACCCCTTCGGGATTTTGCCTCATATTCAAATACAAAGGCTGCAAAAATAGCACCCCTTCGGGGTTAAAGCCAAAGTTATTAACTAAAAAAGTAACCTCTGTGTTCTCTGTGTACTCTGCGGTTAAATGCTTTGAAGTGTTGTTGGCATGACTTATGTATCTCGAATCGCTGATTCGGGTATAATCGAAACGGCGTTTCGATTTACTAGAGTCCTTTCAATGAAACAAAGACCTACAAAAGCAATTGTTCTCTTTGTACTCTGTGGTTAAATGCTTTTGATCCTCTAACTATGCGGGAAACAACTGGAGGAAGTGGAAAATATTCTCTTTAAAAAAACTTGCTTCACTTTTACTTATAATCTTCTTAACATTTTCTTTAAATTGCAGAATATGAACTATATTAAGTACAGTGCGGTTAAAATAGTTGTATCCGGCCGTGTGCAGGGTGTTGGCTACCGCTATTTCATAGCCCGCTTCGCGGATAGTCTTGGCATCACGGGTTATGCGCGCAATCTGTTTTCAGGCGAGGTTGAAATTTCCGCCGAGGGCAGGCATGAATTCCTTGAGGCATTAATAGAAAAAGCCGGCAAAGGACCCGGCGGTGCAAGGGTAAATACCTGCAAAGTAGAGTGGCTTGACTTTAAAAAGAAATACGATAAATTTGAGATATTATAATAAATTAACCGGAAAAATCCCCGAAAAAATCTACTATTTTAGCTTAAATTTCTAAGCAATAACCTAAAAATCAATAAAAATGCTTAAAAAACTTGTTTTCTTCGCCTTATTTTTCGCTTCACCGGTTTTTATGAATGCCTACGCGCAGTCAGAAATACCGGCATTTGATTTTTTGAGAGTAGAGACCGGGGCAAAAGCTTCATCACTTGCAGGCGCGTTTGATACTTACACAGATGACCCCAATGCGATGTTCTACAATCCCGCAAGCTTAAGCACAATTACAAACAACAAGGTCTCAGCAGGATTTGGCAAGTACCTGCTCGATATGAACTTCGGCACGCTTGCTTATGCGCAAAAGTATAAAGAGCTTGGCTGGTTTGGCATTGGCGTTAAGTATTTTGATTACGGCTCCTTTGATAGAGCCGATGAGCAAGGCACGCCTACCGGCGAGACATTCAACGCTAACGACCTGATGGTCTCAGTGGGTTACGGTAATTTTATTTATGAAAAGATCAATTACGGTATTACTGTAAAGTATATTTATTCAGGCATTGCGGAGTATAAATCATCAGCTATCGCTATGGATTTTGGTATGCAGTATCACATGCCCGAGTCACAGCTATCCCTGAGCTTTGGTGTTCTGAATCTTGGCGCGCAGCTAAGCTCATACATCAGCACAAAAGAAAAGCTTCCGCTTGATATTAGAGTTGGCGTATCAAAAAGACTTGAGCACACTCCGGTCAGGCTGAATGTAACATTCAGCAAACTTAACGAAAGCCGGGAGAAGCTGCTACAGCACCTGAAGGCGTTTTCTATCGGCGCGGAATTTATTTTCAGCGATTATGTTTCTGCGCGCTTAGGCTATGATAACGAAAGCCGCCAGGATATGAAGCTTGGCACATCACTTGGCATCTCGGGGTTTTCAACCGGCTTAGGCATCCGCTTCGCTGAAAAGTATGTGTTCGATTATTCGCTGAACTCGCTGGGTAAGGTCGGCAGCACACACAGGGTAAATTTGGGGTATATATTTAATTAACAAATATAACAAGGAGAAAATAAAATGTATAACGAAGATGGTATTGCAGGCGGCGCAGGAATGGAAGGCGGAGCCGGCGGAGCAGGAAAAACCGAACGTACATATATAGTACAGTCAGGAGATACGCTCAGCAAAATCGCAAAAGAGTATTACGGCGATGCCGGAAAGTATATGGATATTTTTAACGCCAATACCGATAAGCTTTCTGACCCGGACAAAATTCAGGTCGGACAGGAATTAATCATTCCGTAAGAATTTATTTCAATAGTGCCGATAAATTAATCGGCACTATAACTTCTATTAACGAAAGAGATTCCCGCCTTCGCCCCATAGGGGTGAACCGGGAATGGATCACAACAATGCATAAAAAACTCACTTACTTCATCCAGTCCTTCATAATTATTCTGTTTGTTTCGGTTTTGCTATATTCATGCGGCGGCGATGATACAGTAACCAATACTCCTCCGCCGGAGCCGGTTGATACTTCTGACTTTCAGTATCCGTTT
>JBHEKV010000125.1:0-12724 GCA_041859235.1 Ignavibacteria bacterium
CTTCAGAACCGTAAACAGGTTGCAGATATCTCTGAAATCACGCCTTAAGAGCGGCTCCCCCCCGGAATAGACGATATGTTTTAAGCCGAAGGCAGATAGCTCACGGGCTAAATGTTTAATTTCATCAAATGTAAGCTCACCGGGCATTGGCAGGCGGTATGAGCAAGAAAGGCATTTCAGGTTGCATCCTTCGGTGACGTATAGTATCACAACCGGCATGCAGTGTGCTTTTGTTGATACGGTATTAAAGAAAGCTTTATAGTTCACTTATGCAATATGATGAAATGAATTTCAAATGTCAAAAAATTTTATTTCCTTTCCTTTAGGTTTTTGATTATCCCCGCTGTCGTTAAAAGGCGCATTTCCCACTTTTTAAAAAGGAATTTGCGGGAAGACATTATAGGCTGATTCTATTATGTACTTTTTGTCTTGATACAAAAAGTACCAAAAAAATCAAGGCTGCTGAAAATTTCCTAAAATCTGCTTTGCTTTACAGGAAAATAACTCGTCCCGCTAATTGAATTAGCGGGACTCAAACAAATTTTCCTGTGCTGTTTCTGCAAACCAGATTTTTTAACGGAAATTTTCAGAGGCCGAATAGAATCAAAATATTTTTGTAATGATCATATTCAAATTCCTCATTCCCAAACTTCGGTTTGGGAAGACTGGAACGTTTTGTCTGTTTTTGTAGCCCCGCTCTTCCTGACTGGTTTCTCAGTTAGAGCGGGGGTTTGAGATTACCCTGCCTAAAGGGACTTTCCTGACTTCTGAAGTCTTGGCTACAGGAAGCACTCCCTGATCCCTAAACAGTTGAAACGGTTAATAGGATAAGCGGGCATTTTTTTCTCAGGGATAAATCCGCGGGTTAAAAAAATAATTAACCCACCCCGCCCCGATATGCATCGGGGCTTCCCCTCCTATAATAGGAAGGGAGCTTTTTCTGCGAATAAATCAAGACCATAACAGATAATATTATCGCTCCATACAGCCTGGGATAAGCTAAAACATACAACGGGAAAGCTGAATCTTCAAGCTGCCTGAAAGGCAGCGGCAGCATCAGAAGCAGCAACGCTGCTGCGAATACATAAATTTGCGGTGATCTGAAATTTACATTTTTGAATAAAATCCTGCCGGTTAAAAATATCAATGGCAGGTAAAAAAGTGAATGGTAATCTTCAGCAGCGGGTGAGAAGATGACATTCAAAACGAAGCTCATGACAAAGAATATCAAATAATTATCTTTGCTGAACTTTTTTGAGAATAAATATAGAGTAACCAACCCCGAAAGTTGTGTGAAGTAATAAATATAAAGTTTTGGAATAGATAACAGGGCATTTGTATTTACTGTTGAATTATAGCTGAATAAATGTCCAAGCAAACTTCCCATGGTCTGGTAGGCAACATTTGAGGAATGCTCGCCATAAGCAACCACGCTATAGAACTTGGCATAATACATCTGCCAGGCAGATATACCGAACAATGGAAGAGTTACTAAAAAAATAGCGGCGGTTAATCCGAATGTATACAGAAAAACCCTGGGTTTCCTTATCAGCAGCAGGGCCGCAAGGGGATAGAACCCGTATCCCTTAAGGATAATTATTAATGCTATCGGAATTGCAGTGAGCCAAGTGCTGTCTTTCTTAAATCCGTAAATTGAAACAGAAGCCAGCAGCAAGAGCAGTGCGTACGCCTGCCCGAACGCGACATTATAATAGAACGGATAGAAAAGCAGAGTGATGAGGATCAGGATAAGGCCCTGATTGCTGTATAACGGAATATCAAATGTTCTAAAAAGCAGCAGGATCGAAGCGAAGAGAAAAATAATTCCAAGCGCATTCCATATTGTTTTAGCTTTAACGGGTTCAAATCCGGCCAGCGGCAGCATAATAAATGAACCTGTTGGCAGGTTTGAAAGATCTTTCACATTTCCGAATTCGTAGCTCTGCATTTTTGCGAAGTAGTATGTTGTATCGTAAGCACGTGTCATATCGCTGCCGTCTGTGAGCATTCTGGTAGATGTATAATACGATGCGAAGCCGTGCGTAAGCACCGGTGATTTAAGCCATGTATAATACGCAGATAACAGAAAAGCCAGGGCGATAAAAAATAGAAGTATGGATCGGGTAAATTTCAATTAGCGCAGTTTTTCATTTTTATTCAGTTACCGGAATAAATTACAGAGGACGGAAGTGAGGCTGAGAATTTATCAAGAAGAACTTTATATTGCTGTACCCGGTCAGGGTTCAGGGAATAGAAGGATACTTTTTCGTTGCCGCAAACAATATTCAGGCGGGTCATTTTCCATGAGCCCAGCAGCTGCCAGTCATTTGGCACACCTCCGTACTGGCTGAACCAGTCTGTGTATATTATTGCCAGCTCCACACCTTTTTGACGGGTAATGCTATCAATTGCGGATGTTGTATAATTTCCGCTCAGCTTATAAGCGGCAGCATCAGTATCGGCAAGTCCCCACAGGTCAACTATTTTATTATTAGTATAAAAATTCAGCATACCTATATCATTAGCGGCAATTGTTGTTCCCGCAGGTAATGTGTTTGCAAAGGCAGCCATTTGGTAATGCTGGTTATATATATTGTTTGATGATTGCGGAACTAAAAAAGAAGATACAGATCTTCCGCAAATGGAAAGTAAAATCAACACAAAGAGAATTTTGCTGTAGCCCCGGGAGCTTTTAAAAACATAATTCAAGCTTTCATGCCTGCCTGAGAAGTATGCTGAATACAGATTTATTGATAATACAATAATTCCCATTGAAACCAGCCACGCTTCGTACCTGAAAAACCATCCGGTCTGCGCAAAACACATGTGCAGCAGATAAGTTAACAAAAAAATACCGAACATAACCTGCTGCGGATTCACATCTTTAAATTTTTGCTTATAGTTCTTTATGAATACAAATACCATTGGCGGGATAAGAAAAATGATATCCGGTTCAAGCATCCGCTTTAACGCGCGGTAGGGGATCTTCAGAATTTCCAGGGCGGTTAGCTCACCTACACGGCTTTTTACAAGGATAGAAGAGGGAAGGAACATTGAGCTGTTTTCAACCGAGATAATGCCGTACGCGATAACGGGAATGAATCCTGCAATTAACAATAGCATTGCGGGCAGGTATTTTTTGCGGGTCAGCATAAACAGCGCCGCCGAAAATACCAGGAAGAGATCTTCATATCTCAATGCGGTTAGAAGCATTGATATAATTGCAAGCACGAGGAGCATTGCGCCGTTTTCGTTTTTTCCTGTGATATACAATGAAACATAGAATACGAATAAAAGGCTGAGCCATATCTGCGCCGGGTGTTCCATTCCCGTAAATACAAGCGCCGGCAGGGGAGAGGCAAAAATGAAAACAGCAATTAAATAATAAAGTTTTTTATCAAGCTCGAAATATTTGAATATTTTAAGGGCGGCAGCAACTGAAAGAACCGAGAAAACCAGATTCAGTATGAAAGGATCAGCTGTATTAACCCCGGTTATGAAATAAGAAATGGAGATCAAAAGGGTCCACAGCGGTGATGAAGTTGCCGAAGTGAAGGTCTGCCCGTTAACAGCCCAATTGCCTGAAGTTACAAAATTTTTGGCAATTGCCATATGGATATACGGGTCATCAATAACATAAATAAAATTCCAGCTGTTAAGATTTAATGAAGTTAACAGCAATACGGCGATGAATCCTGAAAAGACGAGCCCTGAGGTGAGAAGTATTTTATTGTAATTTGTGATAATGAGTTTTTAGTTATTGGATATAAATTGATAAATTATGTGGCTCATTTCAATGCAATAAAAACAAACCCCGCATTAAGCGGGGTTTGCACAGCCAATAGTTTCAGTTTTTTGGTTTATTTAAGAAGCAGCATTTTTTTAGTATCCACAAAGCTGCCGGCTTCGATCCTGCAGATATAGACACCGGATGCGGTCTCTGAGCCTGAATTATTGGTACCGTTCCACAAAACCGCCCTGTACCCGGCTTCCTGATATTCATTTACCAGAGTTTTGATCACTCTGCCAAGTATATCATAAACCGTGATCTTTACATTGACATTTTCCTTTAAGGCATATTTGATCAATGTTGACGGATTAAAAGGATTGGGATAATTCTGTGATAATGAAAAGCTGAGCGGCAAAGCGCTTTCCACGGGAATTTTAGTTGGTGAAGTTTTATTTACAGTTTTCTCTTTGGAAATTACTTTATCGTTTTCAGGAAGGCATGTAAAATTGCTGTTCAGTTTGGAATCAAATCCGTCATTAAGGTTCACAGTTTGTGAGCTGAAAACAGCAGAACCATTCGGTTCTATTACGAAGTTCATTGCTGAAATTGAGTTTGAAGCCGTATAGCTTCGGTTTTCTCCGGGGTTAACTGTAATATCATAAAGGAAAAGATCAGAAACATTTCCGTTGAACATGTTAAGCACAGTGTTCCAGTAAGGCTCACCCATAAGCTCATAGTTCCATGAAATATCTGCCCGCCTGAAATCCCATAAGGCAAAGTGCCACCCTCTGTTGATAGCAATATCAGCCATATCTCTCAGGTAATCTGTGCCTCCTGTTTGAGGCAGCATTAAGCCGAATTCACCCATCATAACAGGCGCACCGGTCTGGTTTTGAAAATTCTGAATATGCCTGAACACATAGTTTTCAAAAAAGGCTTTATCGTGGTACAGCTCACCCTGCCAGATATAAGGATAGTAGAAATAATTTCCGGGGTAGCTTCTGGTGTTTTGCTGGTCGTGGTGAGAGTAATCCCGGGGCACATAATTATGAAAATCGTAAATTATGTATGGGTCATTAATTGCTTCTATGATCTCGAAGTATTCCGGGTGGCAGAACTGAACATTGCCTGCAATTAGCGGCAGCATCGGATCAACAGACCGTATACCTGCAGCAAACTGTTCGAAAAGAGCTTTAAGGTTAATGCCATCCTGCTGTAAGCATGTCCTCAAGGTCGGCGGATCAACCAGGCAGAAAAAGTTATACCACAAAGGGTTTGGTTCAACTATCATGTTAATACCTGCAAACAGCGGGTCACCAAGATATCTTTGCGCCATATCTTTAAGCATATCAGTATAGAGCTGTTTTTCAGTACTGTTTGTCCATATTGTTGAAATAGGTCCAAGCTGATTGGTCTCTTTGTAAACATCGGTTCTGCCTGGACCCTGCCTGACTGCAATTACATAATGAAGGTTTGCGTTCCTGCAATAGTTTACCAGCATATCGGTTTCATCAATGTTAGCCTGTATTACCGAATAAGGAGCCTCTCTTTGCCGCCAGCCGAACGAGCCCAGTACAGCAAGTGTGGCTCCTGTGGATTTAAGGAAATAGAAATCTTCCTGTGTTTTTGGGTTTTCATTGAGTACGTTGAATCCCCTGAAGAATGAAGGAGACTGCCATTTAAGGTATTTTTCATTCACCTTAGGCAGATCCCCGCCTCCTGAAATTAAGGAGGCGGGAATAAGAAAACATATCAATGAAATGATAAAATTTAAGATTATTTTTTTCATTTTCATTTTTATTTAACAAAGACCATTTTTACAGTCCTAACAAAGTCACCGGTTCTTAAAGTATAGAAGTATACGCCGCTTGAGATCTGGCTGCCGGTTTTGTTCCTACCATCCCAGGTAACAGATTTGTAGCCGGCTTCTTCATTCCAGTCAACAAGCTTTATTACTTCCCTTCCAATAATATCGTAAATTACGAGGCTTACTTTGCCGTCATTTTTGAGGTCGTATTTGATTGTTGTACTTGGATTGAACGGGTTGGGGTAATTCTGGTGCAGCTCATATTTAAGCGGAATGTTCTTTGGTTTGCCGATATTTTCGGGTTTTGCTGTATCAAGTACATACAGGTTTTTCCCTGCCATGTTCATATTTGTATACACGGGGTTATCGCCTTCGCTATCCAGATTGGGATCGAACACAGTTGAGAATATTCCCCCTTCTTCAACGGTAAATCCGTCAGTAAGGTTTACGCCGTTTGAACCGTGGGTGAATGTGATATCACCACCGGGCTGTATAACGTAATCCATTCCGCCTTCAAGGTATCTGTAATGGTGGTTTTTGGTATAGTTCACGTTATCGTAGGCCAGGTAGCCTTCGTTAACATCAAGCCAGAGCACAATTCCGTCATCCTTGATCCTGAAATTGGGCAATGCAGTTGTGAAATAATTCCCGTTAATTTGAGGAAATACTTCAGTATATGTGGCAAGCGAGATCTGTTTTGAAGCAAGTTGCTGAATGTAGCCAGTTAATTCAATGATAGACAATATAAAACTATCAAACCAAGATTGACCAGTATATTCGAATTCATGTATACCAACAGGGTTTAATACAATTCTGTAGCCATTCTGTTCGTGTACAATAGAGACATTGCCGTAAATCGTTACAGTAGCATCGACCTCAAACTCATAGCTAATAAGGTAGAGATTGATGTTTGCTTTACCGGTCATACTTGATGTTAGATATGCCCGCTGGTTTGATTCCTGAAAAGACATTGAGGCAGAATGAAATTGAACATGATAGGAAGTAATGAATGGATTTTGTGTATGTACAGCAATATTCATTCCTCTGCTATCTATCAAGGTTGCCATTGCCTGATTTATATTGTCAGTATTTATCTTAAAAGTAATATCTCCCTGAGACATTGATTTTGGATTTATAAAAAGCAGGCAAAAAAGAGAGAAGATCACAAGTGTAACCAATTTATTATTTTTCATGACTAATTGATCCCTCCTCTATAATTTGCCTGAAACCATGTCCAATACGTGGCAGTATTAAAACCAAGGCTCCAAGTTCTGATATATTCGCCAAAAGGTGAAGCAAATCTTGTTTTAATAAAGTATGTTGTAACATAAGCTGGTTCGGGGTAATCAAATCTGCCTGTCCACTCACCTTTATTAATGAACCAATTTACATCATAAATATGATGGTCTTGACCGATAATAACCTGAAAGCTTAGCAAGGTTGTTTGCACGCCTGCATAGAAACGAAGGCTCAGTTTCCAGGGTTCACGCTTGAGCCACTGACAATTAAAGTAAGGTGGTTCCGCATTTACAGTTACGCTCATATTGATGCGTAATACACGATCAAGTATTTCATAACCTGCACCCAAGTTAGTTATCCAGATGTTGAACCCCGGCGGTACAAGGTTGTTGGCTGCTATAAGAAGTCTGTTTGGATATATTCTTAAATTAAGTGAATTGTATTTATCAATTATCATATCCTTAACCATTTGCGGAATACTCAGACTCTCTATCAAAGCCGGAAAATTATCAAGAAACGCAGTGATATCTGAAAGCGTTATGAATGCCGGATCAAGTCTAAGATTCGGATTAAGCGGAATAACGTAATTGTTGTTTTCGCTTGTGGTAACATATAAAGTGAAGTTGGCACGGAATTGATTTGACCTCAATGTCACATATGGTCTGGTTATCCAGGCAGTATAAGTGATGTTAGTCCCCGGGAAAGTTCCTGAAATGGGCGGGAAGGATTGTGCTGCGATGAATCTATTTATGCCTATTTCCGTCAGATCAACGTTTGCGTTAATGGTTCTTGTAACAGCATCAATAATTTCACCCTGACCATTTTCAAGTTCGTCATTAATGCTGTCTTTGCCGTCACCCCCAAAAGTCACCTTTGGATTCATTTCCTTAGGCAGTGACTGCTGTAGTTGTTTTTCGAAGTTTTTTATCTTCTGTTTATCTATTACCAGGCTGTCTCTTACCGGCACAAGGTAGCCGGTGCTGATATCTTTCTTATCCTGTGCATGTGTTCCGGGATGGATATACCCGTACAGCATCAATAAGCAGAAGAGTACTTTTATAAAGTTTTTCATTTTTCACCTCTGTTAGGTTTTAATTTCTGCTTATTTGGAATTTGCTGTTTTCAGGTTCTCATTTTCTTTTTCAAGATTTTCGAGGCGTTTATCCTGTTCGATAATATATAATGTCAGTTCTTCAATTTTCTGAAGCAGCTTTGAGGAGATCTCGCCCAGCTCTACGCCGTTTTCGGTGACTTCCTGTTCGCTTGGTATTTCCGGAAGGTGTCCGTTCTCTTTAATGAAAGATTCAACTTCCTTTACTGACCTTAGGTTGTAACCCGATTTGAAAACAAAATCAGACCAGTTGGCCTGCACTTTGATTCCTTTTGCTTTGATCTTGCCATCTACAGAAAGCTTGAAGTTAGCGTCTGGATTATCTGTGCCGATCCCGACTATATCATTTTTCAAACAGATTGTTGGATTGTTTGAACTGTTCCTGAAACTTAATTGGTTATCCTCTTCATTAATTATCCTGTAATTCCAGTCCTGCCCTGCGAATCCGCGGTGGAAATCTATAAAGGGCTTTCTGCCGCCGGTGTTGCTTGCATTGAGTTCAATTGCTCCGCCCTGATCAGGTGACAAATATGACTGGTCGTCATTCCATGAAATTGAACCGTCGTTCTTTATTGCGAACTTTACGACTTCGTTGTTATCTGTGTAAAAATTCATCAATCCGCCGTTGCCGCTGAAAACCTGGATCCTGGAAGAACTGTGATCATCTTCAAACCTTATTGTGTTTTCCCATCCGGCAGAATTTTTCAGGTGCAATCTTGCCTGCGGATTGTTGGTTCCTATCCCTACATATCCATTATTGCCAATGCGCAGGATAGTATTGCTTGTGCTGTTACCTTTGAAATCAAAATATCCGTTCGGGCCGCTTTGTGCTTCAAATATATTAACTCCGCCGGATAGATCAGTAAGAAGGAAACGGTTGTAAGAAAAGGATGTGTTATCAATTCTCATTGGATAGAGAAAAGAAGTTTTAATGTATTGCTGGGTATTTGAAGGCATGGATCCGTCACTTATGTTGAGTGTGCTGCTAAGACGTATGTTACCGGCAACATCAAGCTTGTATAACGGGTCAGTTGTTCCGATGCCTACATTACCGCCGTTCTTAATTGTGAAATGGCGGGCTAATCCGAACTCATCTATGTAGAAATAGCCCGACGGGTCATAATTGACCTCCCAGTTTTTCTGGAAGAAATCAGAGTCATAAGAAAGCCTGAGCCCGCCGTTTGAAATGTGCAGCTTTGCGCCGGGAAAGGTTGTGCCTATACCAACGTTGCCCTGGTTGTAATAAATATCGGGATAACCTTCCCATTGAGTAAAGACGCTTGATTGAACGAAAAGAAATGCTAAAAGAAATAAAGTGAAATTAAGATGTTTCATTTTAATTACCTCCTAAGGTATATTAAGTTAAATTAACAGCAAAATGCCGTTAAAAACTCTGTATGCGAAATGTATTTTAATTGTATTGCAGGGCAATGGATAAATGAACTAAGATATTCACTGTCCTGTATTTATACAAATATAACATATAAATAAAATTTGTCAAGAGCCATTGAAGAAATACCATAAGTATGGCATATTTTCAAGAAGTCTCAAGCTGCGGAAGATCGCACCACCGTCTAAGATGAAGCAAAACCTTCAATTTCGGGTTGGCGGTATTTAAGCAGTCTCTGGGTGAGCATAATTTCATACGGCGCGGTGTAAAAATCCGTTTTATAACGCCAGCCGCCCATGAACCGCAATAATGAGCGCTTCCATCCCCGAATTTTCAGATCACTGTTTGTGGGATAATACGCATTCAGTGTCTTTTCAAAATTTCGTATCATTTTAAAATGATGCGGCTTCAGCCAGGGGGTCAATGGATTTTTCCGCAGGTCAAAGTTTTGCCATTTGGGCGAGACCCACTCTTCGAGTGATTTAGGATAATCGAAACCCTTTAGCTTTGCGGCAAGTGACATTTCTGAATCCTCGAAATTCACAGGTGAATATGTGTAAATCACAATTTCCGCGGCGGGATTAATTGCCTTAATTTGTTTTATGAACTTCAGGTCTGTTTCAATATCACGTGTTACATTATCTGTCGGATTTCCAAGCACAAAGGAAAGCTCAGGTACTATGCCGTATTTTTTTGATTTTTCCGCAAGATCAAGCAGTGTCTGGGCATTCTGCGTGCCGCCTTTGTGCATAAGCTTCAATAATTCATCGTTGCTGGTTTCAGCTCCGAAGAAGATCATTTTGCAGCCGGCGTCCGCCATCATTTGCCAGGTATCATCGGAAAATTTCATCACGGTATCGGGTCTGGCTTCGCCCCACCAGCCGATGCCCAGGACGTTTACGGCTTTTGCGAAATCATACACGCGTTTTTCAGCCACAAAAAAATTGTTATCGTGGAATTCAACCGCGCCTATGTTATATTTTTCCTTAAGGAAAATTATATCCGATGCCGTAAGTTCTGCGCTTCTGCCCAGCCATTTACCTTTGTAGATACCGGCAACGGCGCAGAATCCGCATAAAAACGGACAGCCTACACTTGAGTGGTAACCTATGGTGCGCGGACCTAAATATGTTCTTCCCTTTTTCAGATACTTATCAACATCAACCCTGTGGTATGGCAGGCGCGGGATAAGATCTGGGTCAATTGCCTCAGCTTTTGTGTTGTGAGAAATATTCCCGTCTGTTCTATATGAAAGTCCCGCAATTTGCTTTAGCTCTTTTGCTCCGGGTTTTGCTTCGAGCGAATCTATCAGTTCTATAAATGAATATTCCGCGTGACCTTTTAGAACATAATCAATGTATGGTGATTTAAGCACAGTGTTTGGATGCATGGAAGGGAAGTATCCGCCCCATATAATTGGAATATCTGGGTAGAGGTTCTTAATTTCTTTAGATATTGCATAAGCTCCGCGTAGCTGCATAGCGGGCATTACGGTAATTCCGATATACTTTAATCCGTTTTTTATCAGCTTCTCAAGTTCAGTTACAGCATTAACCCCTAGATTTTCGTCTATTATAGTATAGTCATACCTGTCTTCAAGGAAGGCCCCGAGGGTAAGTAATGAATTCGGGACCCTAAAGCCCCAATTTGCGGATTTTGGATTAATTAATGCTATCATTCATAAATATATGTTTGTTGTTGGTGAACTTCCTCTGTTTACACATAGTAAGTCTTGCAACACCAACAATCGGAAAAGTAATTTCAAAATTGAATACCTACAGTCAACGCAATAGATTCCAGATTACCCATCGGATAACGTAGACTTGTAACAATTGCGGTTTTTTTGTTTAATTTGTGATGGTACCGCATGGAAAACAGAAAGGAAATTCCGCCCCCGGTTTTTCCGACTACCGTTAACAAAGCCCCATGAAAAAAAAGTGAATTATATTCATCAGGTCTGTAGATATTTATAGATAAACCCGTTGATCCGTAAAAAGAAAGTTTTTCGCCGGACCTAAAATCTAAAACAACCCCGGCTTCATTCTTTAAATAATATACTTCATCATGCAGATTTAGATCCAGGAAGCCAAAAACAACCGGCGTTAATTTAATATTATTGTGGATCTCCGCATTCATCATTACTTCAAAACCATAATTCAGAATTGGTACATTGTTCTTCATATTTAATTCTGATATAAAATCAGATTCTCTATTGTTTTGTGCGTTAATGCCAATAGAAAAGATCAGAAAACAAACTGCACAAAAGTAATATTTATGGTTCATAACAATATTTAAATCAAGATATTTTGTCAAATTACTTCTTTAAAAATTGTATTAAAAGGAAGAAGAATGCAGAATATACCTAAATTAACTGATTTGAAAGCAAATTTAACTGTTTAATTGCAATAAAAAACCCCGAAAGAATTCGGGGTTTTTTATTGCTATAATTTAGTTGTTTTAAAAACCCAAACCAATCAGGAATTCAAAAGAACTGTTCTTGATGTTTAATCCAACTTCAATACCTTAAATGATATCTGCTTAAATTCAGCTACCAATTTCTAAATAACACCAGATAGGAAGTTATTAAATCAGAATACTTTTGATGTCTTTTTAACTTTAGTTTGTAATTGATTTCGCCAAATGAAGTAAATAAATCTTTTTTTGAAGTTTCAATCATTGTATCTCGGTTTTTTAGTTCAAGATTAAAATACTCAGTAAGATTTATCTGATCGACAGGTTTTAAACCCTGTGAATCTGCAATACCGACTAGTTTGTCAAAATCAATATTTGAAGGCGAAGCATGCGCCAAACCAAAATCTTTATATGCCTGCCGGGTAATACTATTTACGATACTATCCGGAACACCCTTTTTCCATAAGGCATCATTTAAAATAAAAATACCATCGGGTTTTATTAGTCTTCGTATTTCACTGAAAATAAACTCCATACCGGGTTTATCCTGAAAACCAAGCACTGACTCCGCATAGATCTTATCAAATGAATTATTTTCAAAGGGGTATTTTTCTCCGGGCTTAATATTAATTATTTCTGCTTTATCTGTTAGATTTAATGATTTAAGGTTTTTTTCTGCGACTGTTATCATTTCATCAAGAATTTCAACCGCGGTAATTTTAATGCCGTACCTGTTGATAATTTCAATCAAAGTTCCGCCTGTACCGCATCCTATTTCAAGTATATTATCTGAAGGTTTAATATTTAATTTTGAAATCAAAAGGTCAGTTGCTTCAAAACCTTTAGGATGAATGAAGGTACTGCCGCGTTTTGCTAAATGTTTAAGATATTTTAGATTCATAATTTTTTGTGTCTTATAAATAAGATAAATAATGTGATCATTACAATATATTCAAAAGTGAATGCGGATATTGCCGCCCCCCAATATCCATAAAGATTTACGAGAATCAAACAGGTAATTAAATTAAATATCCA
>JBHEKV010000188.1:0-4825 GCA_041859235.1 Ignavibacteria bacterium
GCGTTGATGTTCAATAACTCAGATAAACCGATACCGATAGTTAATGCCGGATCGGGTCCCCATGAGCACCCAACACAGGCATTGCTTGACGCATATACACTATGCAGAGCGTTTAAGGGCAAGGTAAAGAATAAAACCATCGCCATTATTGGCGATCTAAAGCGCGGCAGAGCCGTCAGGTCGTTGGTTTACATGCTCAGCAATTTTGATGGTATTAAGTTTGTGTTTTTATCACCAGAGGAGCTTAAAATTCCGGATGATATAAGGTCATATTTAATTAAAGAAAAGATCAGTTTTGAAGAATCAGAAAACCTGGATAAATACATCAAAAAGGCGGATGTTTTTTATTATACAAGGATACAGGATGAATATGACAAGCAGCATGAGTCAAAAACCATAGATTACACCACATTTTACCTCAAATCGGCATTACTGCACCAAATGAAGCCAAATGCTGTGATTTTGCACCCGCTCCCCCGCCGGAATGAGATTCCCCCGGAGATAGATAAGGACCAGCGCGCATGGTACTGGAAGCAGGAAGTCAATGGCCTGTGGATGCGCACTGCGCTCATTGCGCACATTTTCAAAGAAGATGGATATATCCTGAACTACAAGTAGCTAACTGTATTATAAATAAATACAAAAGCCTCTATGGTTAGAGGCTTTTGTAGTATAACTACATCTCATTCCCAAACTCCAGTTTGGGAATGCATCAGAAAGATGAAACCACGAATTTCACGAATTACACGAAATCTCAAATTAGGCCTATTGACTCCTCCTAGACCTGTGGGCTGGCTCTGACAGTGGTTCAACATACTAGCGATGGGCGCAGCCCATAGGATAAAAACACGAAACATGAGCCCTAAAGGGGCGAAATGTAACTGATCAGTAAACCGCAGAGTCCTCAATAACCAAGAGACTCTGCGGAAATTACTAACAAAAAAGGCTGCCTTTTTGCAAAGACAGCCTTTGATTTATTCATATTTATTTTAAACTAGAACGGTAAATCATCATCTGTTGTTGTTGATGCTGGTTTACCTGCGGGTTTGGTGGAGCTGTAATTGCCGCTGTTACCGCTTCCGCCTGAGTTATCACCTTTTCCGTCAAGCATTATCATATCGTCTACAACAATTTCCGTCTTGTAATGCTTCTTCTTGTTCTCATCTTCCCAGTTGGATGTTTCAAGTCTGCCTTCAACGTATATCTTGCTTCCTTTCTTAAGGTAGTTGCTTACTATTTCGGCCAGATTGCGCCAGGCTTTGCAGTTATGCCACTCGGTTTTTTCCTGCCAGTTGCCTTCCTGGTCTTTCCACTTGCTGCCTGTTGCCATTGAAAAACTTACCACTGCTATACCTGATTGGGTATATTTCAGTTCGGGATCCTGTCCCAGCCTGCCGATAAGCATTACTTTATTTAAATCTTTTGCCATGATGTTTTCCTTTCTTAAGAAAACAGCCTTTGATATCACCCGTTTTAATATCCCTATCGGGATAAGTAATACCAGCTATTAGTTTATTTGTTTTTAGTTTAGTTACTGAATTGAATATTTATGAACCGAATCTTTTGATAACAACAAAACGGTGTTCTTATCAAGTACTGCGATATCGGTTAAATCCTTAATTGCAGGGAAACTGTAGTATTTAGAGTACTGTCCCTTCTTTAAGTCATAAACTATCAACTCATTGGGATGCAATATAAATAAATTATCATTAAAATACGCAATACTTTTTATAGGATTTTTTCCGCGGGCGGTTATTTTTTTTACAAATACCCCAAAATTATTAAAATTTACCAGGTCACCTGTTTTTTTATCAAGTATCCACATATCCAGTTGATTGCCTTTTACAAGCTTAACCGGTTCTTCAAGGCGCTCCGCGCCGATGCTGCTTGAGCCGAACACAATGCCGATTTCGCTGTAATCGTTAATACGCGCAGCCTTATAGTTGGTTGCATCACACAGTACATACACTTCGCCCGTGCTGAGTGTCATCACACCATTTGGATTAAATATCTTCTTTGATGACTCGGCAGTCAGGTTATACGAATTGAAATCAAATGACAATATGTAATTCAGGTTTATATCAAGCCGTTTGATTCGGTTGTTCTGGTAATCAGCCACAAGCACATCAAGTCCGTTAGATGCATCGATTGAATAAGGCTGGTTAAGCTCATTCTGCCCTAATCCTGACCCGCCGAATGAAGCAAGCTCAATACCCGTGGTTGAAAGCTTGTAAATTTTGTTATCTTCAATATCTGATACAAATATAAATTCTTCTCTTGCTGTAGAAATTGATACTGCATTCTTGAATTTACCAAAAGATCCTTTATACACCAGAGAATCAATAACAGTTGCGCTGTCTTTCTGAGCATAAACAGCAGGTAATGTAAAAATGAAACTAAGCAGTATAATATATTTCAACAGGGATAATTTCAATCTTCAAATCTCTTTTTATTTTTCAGGTAATCAACAAATACCTGCTCGCCAAGCTCGTTGAGCGATGAATAATACGCTTTGCTGCCGTTAGCGGCTGTGAATTCTTTAATAAACTCAATCAGATACTCATCCTGCGCTATCATAAATGTTGTAATTTTTATTTTCTCACGCCTGCAGGCAACAGCCTCATCAAGTGTTTTGTTTATGATCTTCGGGTCCAGCCCCCATGAATTTTTGTAAATGCGACGTGAATTCGTGCCCGGTTCATAAATCGCTGATGGCTTGCCATCGGTTATCATTATGATTTGTTTGTTCGCGTTCTTTTTCCTGCGTAATATACTGCGTGCAAGCTCTAATCCCGCTTTTGTGTTTGTGTGGTATGGACCCACGCTCACAAACGGCAGTTCACTTACCGAGACTTCGCGGGCTTCATCGCCAAAGAGCACAATGTTCAATGAATCCTTGCGGTATTTGGATAATATTAACTCCGATAGTCCAAGCGCAACCTGTTTAGCGGGAGTAATTCTATCTTCGCCGTAAAGTATCATGCTGTGGCTTATATCAACAAGCAGTACGGTCGCTGCAGAGGTCTGCATTTCGGTTTCGTAAATTTCTATATCCTCTTCATTCAGGCTGAAGTTTTCTATTCCTTCACGTTTGAACGCGTTGCTGAGGGTCTGTGTGGTATCGATATTCTGCGGCTGATCGCCAAACTGGTATTTTTTTGTCGTATTGTTGCGCTCTATCCCCTTGCCGCTCATTGGTGACTCATGAAATCCTTCAGGAGATTTTTTCATGTTGCCAAAAATCTCTTTAAACGAATCCTGACGGATCTTCATTTCACCCTTGGGAGTTAAGGTGAACATTCCGTCAGTATCATCAATCAGACCTTTTTCTTTCAGCTTATCGATAAAATCGCTGAGAGACATATTCTCATCAAAGAAATTATAACGCTCATCCAGCTGACTAAGCCAATCAAGAGCTTCGTTCACGTCACCGGATGTTTGTAATAGAATATAGCTGAACAAATTTATGAGCTTCTCAAGCCTTTGTTCATCTGTAAGGGAGCTTTCGTTCCATTTGGAATATATTAATTTCATTTTCTTATGCCGGTTTACAGCAAAGAAATATCATAAATGAGCGGTAAACTGCTGATTGAATTTCCAGAAATATTATCAAATAATATTTCTGAGATATCTTAAGATAAGATCAGGATAAACACCGAATGCGAATAAGCCGATAACGGATATTACCGCGGCAGTGTATGAAAAATCTGACCTGTATGCTGCAGTTGTTTCACCAACCGGTTCATAGAACCACATATATAATATTACTTTGATGTAATAGTAAACACCCACGAGGCTTAATAAAATTCCGATTATTGCCACCCACAGGTAATTAACCTGGATTGCTGAGAGGAAAATATAATACTTACCCCAGAAGCCGGCAAACGGCGGAATGCCCGCAAGCGAAAATAAGAAAATTGTCATAAGGAGAGAGAGCATTGGATTGGTCTTGCCAAGCCCCTTGTAGCTTTCAAGCGTATTTTTTGAAGTATTATCGCCGGTCTTTTCTTCAACCATTGAAATGATTATGAATGCGCCTGACTGCATAAGTATGTATGAAACCAAATAGAATAATACCGCGCGTATGGATGCCGAGTTTATGGATAAGAATCCAACCATGATGTAACCCGCATGCGCTATGCTTGAATATGCAAGCAGTCTTTTGATATTGGTCTGCACTAAGGCAACTACGTTGCCGTAAAGCATGGTAAGGATCGCCACCATAGCGACCACCATAGGAATATTATTCATTGCGAAAATTGAGAAGAATGATATCAGCGCGCCGAATGCGGCGGTTTTACCTACACTTGACATCATGCCCGTAACAACTGTAGGTGCACCCTGGTATACATCGGGTATCCACATCTGCAATGGAAATGAACCTGTCTTAAATATAAAAGCAATAAACACCAATGTAAGGCCTAGCAAATAGAAAGTATCTTTCTGCGGGTGAACATCTGTTATTGCTGTATAATTTGTTGAACCTGTATAACCGTAAATGAATGCGATACCAAGGAGCAGGAATCCCGTAAGGAATGCGCCGAGCAGAAAATATTTAATCGCACTTTCGTTTGATTCAACTTTTCTTCTCATAAATCCGGCAAGAACGTAGAAACAAATTGACATAAGCTCAAGTCCAACGAACACTACAATCAGGTCATTAGCCTGGCCCATGAGCATCATGCCAAAGAGCGAGAACATCAGCAGTGAGTAATACTCACCGTGGTTTATCTTTTCCTGCTGCAGGTAATTTTTTGATGATAGTACGGTAATGAAAATACCCGCAAGCAAAACAATGTTCAGAACTGAGGTTAGCGTATTAACC
>JBHEKV010000200.1:0-3171 GCA_041859235.1 Ignavibacteria bacterium
TTCGGTCCTCCTTTTGCTGTTGCGGGCAGGGTTACATTCCCCAACGGTCAGCCTGTTACAAACGGAATTGTAAAGGCACTGAAGTATGACCCGCAGCAAAATGCGGTAATAGTTGTAGATACAGCACATATCCAGTCAAACGGTGACTATATGCTGCGTAACCTGAATATTGACAGTGTTGATATTATGGCTTATCCGGACGATGAGGATGTAGATGCAAATCCTCCGCAGTTTGTACCTACTTATTTTGCAGGTACCAACAACGGAACTATCAGTTGGACTGCTTCAAGAACGCTGTACACGAACAATAATATTTTTAATATTGATATCAGGGTATTTAATATTACAGGTACCGGCGGCAATTCATTCATAAGCGGCGGCGTCTACGTTGCTCCGCCTCAGACAGGCGGTCTGCAGAATGCGATAGTATATGCGATGAACGGCAGTGAGTTCAAGGGATTCAGTGTTTCCCGAAGCGGAGGTCCGTATGATATTAATAATATTTCACAGGGTACATACCGCGTTATCTGCGACAGGTTTGGCTACTGGCAGGCTGAAAAGAACGTTGTAGTTGGCAGTGTAAGCCCTGATACTATCAATTTCTATATGACTGGTATCAATGTTATCGGTATTGAGCCTATTTCGGGAAGTATACCAAAGGTATTTAATCTCAGCCAGAATTACCCGAATCCGTTTAATCCTGTGACTAAGATTAATGTAGATATTCCAAAAAGTACAATGGTAAAAGTCGCCGTCTATGATATGATAGGCCGGGAAGTTGAAGTCCTTGTAAATGATCAGTTAAGTGCGGGGAGTTATGAGATCGACTGGAATGCATCAAAGTATGCAAGCGGTATTTACTTCTACAGGATCACAACTTCAGAGTTTACCGATATCAAAAAAATGGTACTGGTAAAATAATAACTTGCTGGATTTTTCCTGATTTTCTCCTCCTTTAGAAAAGGCTGACATTCTCGTTACCTCCGTAGAATGACAGCCTTTTGTTTTTGTAACAATTTGGTGCATTTTGTATTTTTGAACAGGGCAGATGAACCATCACTGTTTGAGTTTTCAGGGAAAAATTATTAACTTATATTTGAAAATTATAAATCCATCTTTAACCAAAGCAGGAAATGCCGATGCTAAAAACTATAAAAGTATTTTTGATTATTTCAACTGTTCTTTTTATTTCTTACCAATATAGCGGGTGCAGTGATGACCTTATGGGTACGGGAGGTGTTACAACCCCGATGTTTGGCGGGTACGACCAGAATGAAGCCGGGGTTATGATGACGCTTTCTGCGCTGTGTTACGTTGCTGAAGGCAATACAAATGCCCTGCAAATCAGGGATTCAATAAATCTGCAGCTGGCTGACTCCAATTACTCCACAGGGGGCAATTGGAAGGTTTGCTGGGGTCCCGGGGTGAGCCCAACGGGCGATAACCTGATGTACATGGCGGTTGATTCAACCGGTGACTCACTTAAGTACGCTATCTGCGTTAGGGGTACTGTTTTTAATTTTGCAAATATTGTGGAAGATATTGAAGTCTGGGATATGGAGAAGTGGCCGTACTCTGGCGGCGGTGATTCAATAGCATTAGGTTCGCTTAAGGGTCTGGACACATTACTTAACACAACTGATCCTTTAACTTTCCAAAGCTTACAGTCATATTTAAATACACTTAACGCTCCCAAGCAAAAGATGTTTATAACGGGTCATTCACTCGGTGGCGCAATGGCAACTCTAGTAACAAAGTGGTTTCTGGATCTTGGCTTTACTTCAAGATTCAAACTTGAGACATATACATTTGCGGCTCCCACGGTAGGGAATATAAGTTTTGTGGGCACTTATCATTCTCAAATGACAGCAACGGGTTCTGAATCTCACCGGTGCGTGAACAATAAAGATGTTGTACCGTATGCCTGGGCTGGTCTGCCGAATATTATCAGTGAAAATATTCCGACAACTGTCCCGCCGCTTGTAGCGGCTGTGATACAGACAGCTTATGACTACCTGAAGGACAGTGTTGTTTATAAACATGTTGAAACCAAGCAGTCGCTTGGCTCATTTGACCCAATGAACTGCGGTGCGATTGGCGAAGACAGCACATATTTCTGCTGGGTTGGATTTGAACATGCTTCAAACACATATTTAAGGCTGCTGAATGCTGATACTATTAACTGGAACCGCAGGCGTTGAATTATTATCATTGTAGTTTTGCTTCAGTATATTAATTTTCATTTCTAAGCAAATGATTTTTGGTTATTATTGTGCAACTAATCGATACAGGAAATGTCCGAAAGATCAGATAAATATTTCCAGATGCTTGACGGCTGGCTGAAGTATTACGGGTTTGAATCACTGAATGTTAACGCAGAAGCCGGTACTGACAGGGTTTACAAAAGGAGCAGGGTAGAAGCGACAAAGTTCGGCAAGGTGGATTGTTATATCTGCGTTAAATATATGCCGGAAGGCGCGACCGGGCAGGAAATGAAAATGTACAGTGAAAAGATGTTCTCACTTGCCAACAGACACAGATCCGGTATGCCTCTTGGATTTGGAGCTATGCTGGTGGTGTATCCGCTAATAGTAACCGAAAATCTTTCCGCGGAGCTGGCAGGCTATCTAAGCCAATATTGTCCAAAGCATTTCGCGGCGGCTGAGTTCCCGTCAGCGATTGATCTCAATACCGCGAATCTTTATTACTATCCCAATACTCCCATTTGGGGATACGCGTATTACGCAACTTACAGGCGTGAATCATACAGTTTCTTTTCACCCAAATCATGGGAAGAGACTTCAAGACAGCTTGCGGTAAAATAAATCATATAATATTGCATAAAAAAAGCCTCTTTTCTTAAAAGAGGCTTTTTTGTTATAACCTTATTGATCACTTAATGAGCACCATCTTGCTGTTCAGGATTAGACCTCCAATATCAACAACATAGAAATAAACTCCTGAAGGTGCCTGTAACCCGCTGCTTAATTTGCCGTTCCACAAAATTTCATAGGTACCTTTTCCGTTAACATTGAATTCAATAATTTTCACTAATTGTCCCAAGGCATTGAATATCCTAATATATCCTTTATCAAATATATTCCTGTTAACCTTCAGTTTGATCGTTGTTGAAGGATTAAACGGATTTGGGTAATTGCCTCCAAGAGAGTA
>JBHEKV010000109.1:0-3560 GCA_041859235.1 Ignavibacteria bacterium
GGCGGCGGTTACGGTGATATGGGCGGCATGTATTAATCCAATTAAGAATTAGTAATTAGGTATTAAAAATTAAACCCCGAAGAAATTCGGGGTTTTTTAATTTAAGATTTTGTATATTTATACAGAAAGGATTTAATATGGTTTTAGTTGATAAAAAACAGGTAACAATCACCAGAAAAACCTGGGATATACTCAAAAAAGATAAAGATTACAAAGAACTTCTTGAAGTAATAGAAGAAACAGCTGAATTGGAAAAGGCAAAAAAGGATTCAAAATATTTCTTAAATATTGATGATTACTTAAGACAAAGAATAAAGCAAGAAAGAATAAAGAAAACAAATAAGAAGAGAAAGCGTGTATCGGGTATTAATAAATAATCTTGCACAAAAGCAATTAGATAAATTAAGTTTCTCTTCTTCAAAACGAATAATAAATAAGATAATAGGTTTAAAAGAAATTCCGCGCCCAAACTCCTGCAAAAAGCTCCATAACGAAAAGGGATACAGAATAAGAATTGGTGAATACAGAGTTCTATATGAAGTGGATGATAGTAAGAAAGAAATAAAAGTTTATAAAATAGCACACCGAAAAGATGTATATCGTTAATTTTAGTCGAATTGCTGATTCGGCTATAAACCGCGAAACAGCGTTTCGCGTTACAAATGTAAACAAGAAATCATGGTTAATCCTTAAATCAAGTTAATCATGGTCCCGTTTCCTTGGCAAGTACTCCCCTGTTGATTCAATCGGATGCGCATATTCACTATTCCAGCTTCTATAAAAGATATCCCGCAATCTTTCCGTGAACCTGCCGCTTTCAACAACCAGTCCAACATTTCTAGATTCATAAAAATAACTGTAACTCATATTGCTTGTGCCAATCCAGGTTATCGAATCAGCTGTAATGTATTTGCAATGCTCAACCCTAGCAAAAGGAATAAATCCGGCAGCATAATCCGGAATTGAAGTATAACGCACTTCAAAATTTGGATATTGAATTAGCTCTTTGAAATGTTCAACTGCGGTTTTGCCAAGGTTCCAGTCAGATACAATTAATTTAACTTTCACTCCCCTTTTACCTGCGCTTATAAGCGCGGAATCAATTTCTTCCCAGTATCCTTCTTTTGTTACGGGATTATATGAAAGGAATTGAAGGTTGATTTCCGCAGCTGCATAATTTATCATAAACAATATCTCATCAAGATCTTTATCACCATTGATATGATAAAACTCTTTCGGGCTTATTGTCGGTTTAACGTGAATTGAATCGCCATAAATACTTTTGTAAATCATAAAATCCGGTCCGCTAATAGTATAAATCGGCAGATTCCATGTTTTGCCGTCATTTATTTCTGAATATTTCCAATCCTCATCGAATATATCTGAGTATATCCGGATTAGATCATAATCCCCTGAAAACCTAACTCCAAGCTCATGAATATGCTTCAATGCCCGCCAGTCAAAATTCTGTGAGCCAAAAAACACTTCCTTCCCATCAACAATAAAGAATTTAGCATGCTGTATTCCGCCCGCAAGTGATTTAAAATCGATGACATGTTTTGTTATGTTAGGACTTTGCTGCTCAAGCCAGGTTACATCATCCGGGTAAGTTCTGAACATTTCCCCATCAACAATTATTCTAACTATCACCCCCCTTTTTGCTGCGGCAATAATTGCATGCAGTATTGTATCAAGCGGCTCGCCTTTTTCATTTGATATGTAAAATTGCTCTATATCAAGGGTCTTTTGTGCTGAGTTTATCATCTCCAGCCATACTTCCTGCGTGTTGCGTATATCGGGGTTATCAAGAGTGGTTTCTATAGGAATGCTTTCAACAAGCTCAATATTATTTTGTGAATAACAAAACTGACTTAAAAATAACAGGAATATTAAAACCGGTTTTTTCATATTACTATTCCCACAGATTATTTACCAATGCACGTTTTATCTGACACTAATATGGTTTTTGTTAATTTTTTATCTTGTTATAGATTGCAGACAATTTCATTTTCAATTATTCTATAACTATTTATTACTCATTTCCTTGGATTTGTAGGCCTTATCTCAATTTCACCTAACATAGCATTTTCAGGCAGCGATGCTGTCAGCAGAATTGTTTCAGCAATTTCTTCAGCCTGCAGTACAGATTCTTTTCTTGATGAAAGCGTAGTTTGAGAGTCAGCTCTGAAGAAATCTGTGGCAACACTTCCCGGGCATACAGCGCACACTCTAATATTATATTGTCTTACCTCAAGCATTAATGCACGGCTTAACCCCATTACTGCGTGCTTGCTGGCGCAATAAATGCTGCCGGTCGAAAATCCTTGTTTGCCGGCTACCGACGCGATATTAATTATAGTTCCCGATTGTTCTTTTATCATATGAGGAAGAAAGCCTTTGGTAATAAGGTATAATGAGCGCACATTTGTATTAAAAACTGCGTCAAAATCTTCAAGTTTGGAATCAACCATATTATCAAATATCCCGAATCCCGCATTGTTAACAAGGATATCTACTTTGCCATATTTGCCTATAGTTTCATCAATGACTTTCTTTATAGTTTCCTCTTTTGATATATCTCCGTCAATTATGGAAATGTCATTCTTTCTGTTTTCATTCTCAGCGATTATCTGTTCAAGGTCACTTTTATTCCTTGAAGTCAGCACAACCTTCGCGCCTTCTCTAAGGAACAGCTCCGCTGTTGCTTTGCCTATTCCCTTACCCGCGCCGGTAATTACTGCAATTTTGTTTTGTAGTTTCATTGCTGCTTTTATATTATAAAGACTTCCGAAGTCTTTATGACTTCGGAAGTCTTATGTTCACAATTCCGAATTCAGATTAATTTGTGTTACAGATCACCTTTAATCGGCTTGATAATAACATCCTCGATCACAACCTTTTTTGGCTGGTTAGCAATTTGAACGGTAATTTCCGCCACTTCACGCGGTGTCATCATTCTGGAAGAGTATTTCTGCCTTGTTGCCTGGCTCCACATCGGTGTATCGGTAGCACCGGGCATAACATTTGAGATCTTAATATTGAATTTCCTAACCTCTGCTCTAAGTCCGTTAAACATAGCAAGCATTCCCGCTTTGGATGCGGCATAAGCCGAACTGTTTGTGAATACTGTATGAGCGGCAACCGATAAGATATTAATTATATGCCCCCGCTTCTTCTTCATCATTATTGGCAACACAGTCCGCGCCATTAAATAACTTCCCCGCAGATTGGTTTCTATAATATCGTCAAATTCAGGCGGTTTTGTATCTATAAAGGATTTAAACGCGGTAATTGAAGCATTGTTGATCAATACATCAATAGTTCCGCATTTTTCAAGAATTTTTTTCTTGGTGCTGATGATGCTCCGTTCTGAGCGGACATCACAAACAAAAGCGTAAGCTTCATGTCCCGCGAAACGAATTTCATTTACCAGACTTACAAGTCTTGATTTTCTTCTGGCAGTAGCAACAATAATGTAACCGGATTTTGCAAATACCTTGGCGAGCTCAAAACCTATTCCTGTTGAAGCTCCTGTGATCCATACAACTCGGTTCATAAAT
>JBHEKV010000177.1:0-6106 GCA_041859235.1 Ignavibacteria bacterium
CGAAATATTACAAGTTCTTGGGATTTCTCTACTGGACAAAACGCCTGTAAAAGAGCTACTTGCAAATTTGGATTACAATAATGTCAAAGAACGAGATCATAATCAATTGATTTTCAATCTAATTTAAGTGGACAGTAGTGATAGCTTTTATAAAAACTTTATACAGAATCATTATAAATTAACCTTTCTTGAAATATTTCTTACCCCCCCCCAGAAAATGTAAATTATTTTGCTATACCTTTACTGCGACATTCAGGTATTGAGGATAAGATATAATTATAATGCAACAGATTTAAGCCGGGATAACAAAAGCATTGAATAAAAGAAAAGAACAAACACAAACACAAAAGATAAGAAAAAAGTCAAAACAAACATTTCCTGTAATACACCAGATTAAAAAATCAGGCTCAAATTCAGAAAGGAGGTTTTACTAAGCCGGTATATCTGTATGCCCTCAAATCAGGGTATGGAAATGATCTTAATAAATAATAAATGCAACTAAACCTATAAAATAAACCGGCTTATTACCGGCCACGGGGAGTTGGCTGCCTTTGCCCTAGGAAGCTGATAAGCAACCACTCCCCTACCAACCGGTAACGAGCGCAAAACTACAAAAACAATGAACACATTAAGAAATATTATTTTTGTACTATTTGTGCTAACAGTAACACTTGCGGGCTGTAAGAAAGACAGAGAAGCGAACCAAAACGAATCAACAAACTCCGGAATTCAGTTAAAAAACGGCTATCTGGTATTTAAAGATTCAGTAACTTTTAATGAACATCTTAACTGGATAATTCAAAACGAAACCAATCCCGAAGTGATTAACGAGTTCAACAGGAAGTTGGGCTTCATTTCATTCTCAGAAGTTTACGACAAAGGAATGAGAATAGCAGACCCTGTTGAATTTGAAGACTACAGATCGAAAAACCCGGATTGTTTTAGAAAGATTATTCTTGAAGACAATTCAGAATTTTGGGAAATGCCAATGGCCTCAATACTGAGCTATTTGACAAATATTAATGGCGTTTATCAAATTGATGAGACAATCTACCGGGCTACCGAAGAATATTTGTTCTCAACTGAAAATGAAGATAAATTGCCAATAATTATTAAAACCTCTCTGGCTATAAATGATAATTTAATCGAGAAGGTAGCAGGACAAATAGTTAAAAATCTGAAGGGCCAGGTAAGCTACAAAACAGCATATTTTGTGTGGAATGACCGAAGAATAGTTGCCAGAATTTATCATAATGATGTTGGCTCAATGACTTATTACGAAGCTAGAACAACATCTCAACAAAAAAATTGGTCAGGGGTTTGGGTTTATGCAAAAATCCCACTTCTTCTTCAAAGTAGTAATGAGGGATATTATCGCTATGTTATAGGTGGGGATGGTAGCTTATCAGACCCGATAAGTATTCCCGCTTCCTATGATCCTAAAACAGATCATGACAATTTCATTAGAACATTACTTACTACTAATCATGAAGTTAGTCTTTGGAATAGTTCATGTTTGGTTTATCATAGGGGTGAAAGGTATGGAAGTAACCCAACAATAGAAAACAACCAATTGTTTGTCTGGTAGTACCATAAAACTGATTATTTTCTGGTTTTTTGCTCACTTTTAACAATTCATAAATATAACAAATGAAACACATCAGTTTTTTTATTGCAGTTTCTTTAGCTATTTTGTCGGAGAATCCAGCATTTGCTCAAAACCGCATTTCCACCATCTTCAAAGAAAACAAACAATATGTAGGGGTGCAGTTTAACCCCTACTTCAGTTACTTTCACAAGCTGTTTGAAACCAGCTATTATTCCAGCAGCTCAAAAAGCAAGGTTTATACTTTAAGGTATGGAAATGAATTTACAAAGAACCTCTACGCAGGAGTTGATGTGTCTGGCATGAATTATAAAGAAGAGTCAGGTAACCGCTATTTCGAATTTAAGCCTGGTGTTTTTGGCAGGTATGTTTTTTTTGTAGAAAAAAATGTACAAATTTTACTCGAACCAGGAATTTATTGCCTATTTGGGAATTATCACTTTCAAATGATGCCTGACCCTGACTGGACAATAAATAAGTTTGGCTGGTACGCCTCCACCGGTATGGGCATTAACCTTTACAAAAAGAAAGTAACGCTGGATTTGATGGTTAAATATTCTCCAGATTTGTGGTTTGAAGGTTATCACTTTGTACCGACCTACAAACTCAATTACCATTTTAAATAATTTATTAATCTGCACCCCGCCATGTAAAAGCGGGGTGCATTTCTTTTTATATGCAAAAAGCAATACTGGTTTTAGTAACAATTATTATCCTTCTTTTTACTGCCTGTGAAACGCCGGTTGATATGGACATTCCCCAGTCGGAAATAACAACCGTTGCCTATGCCAGCCAATCGTATAATGATAGCCTTCAGGTATATATTGCCTGTACACGGCACATTTACGATACTAGCCGATACACTGGCTGCGATTCAACAGCCGAAGCTTTTGTGATTCATAACGGAAACCAAACCCCACTCAGGTATAACGGAAAAAGATTTATTGCAGAAGGCTTATCAGCCCAACCCGGTGACACAATTTCGCTTCGGATTACAGGCACAGATAACAAACACACCTTTGCCCAAACAGTAATTCCCCATAGTACCATTGCCCACATCATTGAAATTACACCATCGGCTCTTCTTATTGATGATGTTTATTTTTCGAGGGTTCAATTGAGTTTCGACGACCCTGCCGAAGAAACCAATTATTACGAATTTAGTCTTAATGTCACTCAAATTAAGGATGATTCGTCCAGCAGCTTTGGTTACCATGATTTCAGGTCGTTTGACCCCATCATGGTAAATGAGGACATTATGCAATACGAACCCATAACCATGCTTTTCAGCGATGCCATGTTCAATGGCTCGCAGGTAAGCATACCGATGTACTATTTCCTTTACTTCTTCACTGAATCCCTGCAAAAAGTGATTGTGGTTTCGGAGCTGAGAAATGTTACACGCGAGCATTACCACTACTACAAAACGCTTTATAAATTCATTTACAACCAAAGCGGAATATGGTCAGGAATGACCTTGCCGGTTTCTATTAATGGCAACGTTAAAAACGGAGCCGGATTGTTCTCGCTTTTTACTTCTACCCGCGATACTGTGGTTTATGATTTCAGATAAAATGAACTGGTATTTATTTTCCCGCAAATTGGTTTTGCTGGGTTTCCTAATGATATTGCAGATGCAAAAAGGAGTCATGGGGCAAACCATCAGCGGATTTGTCTCGGATTCAAAAAGTGGCGAGAGGTTATTGTATGCCGGTATTTACGATGCCAAAACAGCAAAAGGCACAAGCAGCAATGGTTATGGCTTTTTCAGCATAACCCCGGGGCTGCCACAAGATGAACCCGTGGTGCTTGTAATTACTTATGTTGGTTACCTAAGCGACACTTTACTGTTGATTAATCTGATAAAAGATACTTTGGTTAACATCCGATTAAAGGCCGGAATTGAGCTTAAGCCGGTTGAAATAATATCGGGAAATAATGCAGGCAGTGCATCGTCGCCGGGTATGCACCGGCTAACTGCCCAGGTAATTAAATCCCTTCCCGCGCTTGGTGGTGAAACCGACCTGATAAAGGTTTATCAGCTTACACCCGGTGTGCAGCAAGGCCACGAAGGCACTTCGGGGCTTCTTGTGCGGGGCGGTTCACCCGACCAGAACCTGGTTATGCTTGATGATGTTCCGCTTTATAACATAAACCATCTTGGTGGATTTCTTTCAGCCTTTAACACCGATGCCATTAAAAGCTCAACGCTTATAAAAGGTGGATTTCCTTCAAAACATGGGGGCAGGCTTTCGTCGGTTCTTGATGTGAATATGGCCGACGGAAATCTTTCGAAAACCGGAGGTAATGTAAGTCTGGGATTGGTTTCTGCCAGATTTACCGTAAATGGTCCGATACAAAAAAACAAAGCTTCTTACCTGATAAGCTTCAGGCGGTTTTATTTCGATCTGTTCGCAAGACCATTGGCCCAAAAAGTTAACCCCGGCTCATCAGTGGGGTATAATTTTTACGACCTAAACATTAAACTGAATAAAATTATAGATGCCAAAAACAAAATCCATCTTAGCTTTTACACTGGAGACGATAAAACACTTGCGGGCTTCAAAGAAAAAAAAGACGACGGCACAGATTATTACATGCAAACAAACCAATGGGGCAATACAATGGCTGCCCTTCGCTGGAACCATCTCTTCAACAGCCGCGTATTCAGCAATACCACTCTGCATTTTTCACGATATAGGGTTAAGAACAATTTAATTTCGGAAAGCACGAGTGGCAACGATAAATACATTGCAAAAAACACCCTGCTTTCGACAATCGGTGAATACAGTCTGAAATCGGAAATGGAATACTACTTAACACCTGAAACCAGCATATTTGGCGGAACGCAGCTCACCTACAGGTATTTTAAGCCAAATGATTATACCTATGAGGCATCGGGCGGCAACAACTCTTTACAACCTGGTCACAACCACACTATGCTGATGCAGGCTTTTGAAGGCATAATTTATGCAGGCGGAAAAATTACCCGACCGGCAGGTCACACGCTGGAATTGGGCGGGCGAATCAACACTTTTGCCATAAACAACCGGTTTTATATTATACCGGAACCCAGGTTAAAAGCAAGTTTTCATCACAACAAAAACCTGAACAGTTTTCTATCATTTGATGTAATGAGCCAGAATATGCACATCACCGGCAACAACACCATAGGAATGCCGGTTGAATACCTGTTGCCTGCTACCGGCAAGCTGCCTCCGTCAATAATGAAACAGATTTCAACCGGAATAGAATATGTTTCACAGGGTAAGATTGTGTATAGCAGCGAATTGTATTATAAGCACTTCACTCGTCTGGCAATGCTTCAGGACGGGGCTTCGCTGTGGGAAGGCCGCGAAAACTGGGAGAATCTTTTCGCCAGCAACGGAACCGGAAGTGCTTATGGTGCAGAATTTATGGCAGCAAAAAATCAGGGCAAGTTCACAGGATGGATAAGCTATACTCTGGCGCGTAGCGAGAGAAAATTTGAGGATATAAATCAAGGAAAATTATTCCCTGATAAATTCGATATAAGGCACAGTATCAACCTGGCACTTATGGTTAAAATTGACGAAAATGCAGATTTCTCTTGTGCGTGGGTTTTTAATTCCGGATATCGGCTTACCCTGCCGGTTTCTAAATATTATGTGCCTGTATCTGCCGGAGATTATACCCATATGAACGAAATGTACATATACTCTGAGCGTAATGCTTTCAAAACCAAACCTTACCATAGATTGGACATAAGTTTTAACTTTCATAAGCAAAAGAAAAGATACCACAGAACATTTTCGTTAGGCGTTATAAACCTCTACAATCAGCGCAACCCCAATGCCTATTATTTCTCTACGATAGATGTATTTGGGCCAGATAATACCCGCTATGAGCGTATTGTGTTGATGCAGAGATCATTCTTCCCGTTTATGCCGAATGTGGGGTGGAGTTGGAAGTTTTGAGGGTCTTACACTCAAACTGCCGATATTTAAAGAATTAAAATGGTAAGACTGGATTTACAGGATCAAAATCAAAACCGTAATAATCAAAAAGCAGTTTGAACTCCTCAATGGTACCATGGTTGAGAACCTGCTTAATCATATGGGATAGATGCTTTTGCTCATCCAGCTGATCAACATCAACATCCCAGAACAATCCCCGCCGGATAGGCAATTTCATGTGTTTTTGCTTTTGTGTAAGCCAAAGATACGAAATACCAGGTTATGTACTTCGGATAACAATTATATTGACCATATTCAAAAATTACGCCTGATTTTTCGTTTGTGATCGGAATATTCGGCCTGAATTATGGAATTTCAAGATGTGCACCAGGGTAATTTTGAGTCGTTTCCTGGGAAGGAGTCCGAAATTAAAGGCAAAGTATAAACCGAAAATGCTTTATTTTGCACCTTTGATTCCCGTTTGCCCATGCTCTTCAATTCCTTTGAATACCTTATTTTCCTTCCGTCGGTTGTTGTCCTCTATTTTACCATTCCTGTAAAGTGG
>JBHEKV010000060.1:0-71003 GCA_041859235.1 Ignavibacteria bacterium
CTTACCGCCGTTTGCGACATAAAACCCGAACGGGCAAAAGAATTTGCCGGAAAATTTTCAGCCAAGCCCTACACATCAATCGAAGCGCTCCTTGAAAACGAAAAAAATATTGATGTAGTTTCAGTCTGCACACCCAATTCATTTCATTCAGCGCATACAATACTTGCGCTCAAAGCAGGCATGAATGTCCTTTGCGAAAAGCCCATGGCAATAAGCGTTAATGAATGCAACAAGATGATGATAGAAGCAGATAAATCAGGGAAGGATCTTTTTATTGTTAAGCAGAACAGATTCAATCCCCCGGTTGCTGCATTAAAGCAGGTATTAGAAGCCGGCAGGCTTGGGAAAATACTGAACGTTGAGCTGAACTGCTTCTGGAACCGCAATGATGAGTATTACAGACAATCTGACTGGAAGGGCAAAAAAGCTATTGATGGCGGAACACTTTTCACGCAGTTCAGCCATTTCATTGATCTGCTCTATTGGCTGATCGGTGATTTTAAATCGCTAAACGGCATTGGCAGAAATTTCATTCATAAGGAACTGGTTGAATTTGAAGATACGGGTGTTGTTGTTGGTGAATTCACAAATGGCGCCTTGTGTACTATCAATTATACCGTCAACAGCCATAAGCAGAACATGGAAGGCTCAATTACAGTATTCGGAGAGAACGGTACTGTTAAGATCGGCGGACAGTATTTAAATGTACTTGAATACCAATCGATTGATGGATTTAAAATAGAGGGACTCCCCGCTTCGCGGCCCGCCAATGATTACGGCTTCTACCAGGGCTCAATGAGTAACCACGAAAAAGTTTACGAGAACGTAATTGATGTCCTCACCAAAGGCGGCACAATCGCCGCCAACGCATTTGAAGGCATGAAAACCGTTGAGATCATTGAACGCATCTATAAGAGCATGGAAGAAAAGTAATTCTTTCATTGCGACCAAGCTTTTCTCGATATTCTCGTTCCCAAGCTTCCGCTTGGGAACGTTTTTTATTTACAAAGCTTTTGCTTTGTGAACAAAAAATGAAGCCAAAGCTTCATACTCAATTTCCGTCTCAAACGAAAGCTTGGGAGGGAGAGGAAACTATCAATTCTACACACTTTGCTCCCCCTCTCCTTTTCCTGAAGGGACTCCTTTGGAGCAGGAGAGGGGCCGGGGGGTGAGGTGGAAAATATAACATTTCCCAAACTGGAGTTTGGGAAACAGATAAAAAAATCCCCCTTTTACAGGAGGATTTACTTTTCAATACTCATTCTCAACGGCAGGCTTCGCCTTGCGAATTCCAAACTCCGGCGGAATATCCCGCAAAAACTCAAAATACCTAACTAACTGGTAAGTCAACTTATCTATATTGAACTTTCTGACAATTTCTTCGTTTGCAATAGGCATCATTCGTTTGGTATATAGCTCGTAGTATTCAATTATCAGCTTGGCAATATCCTCAGGTTCATCGGGCTCGCATATCCTCACGGCATCATAATCACGCATAAGCTGCTTCGCAGCGCCATCCGGCACGCAGGCAAGTATAGGCTTACGTACACCAAAATATTCGGCAAGCCTTACAGGCGCAATTACTTCAGAGCCCACTCCTTTATCTATCATAAACCATAACACATCACTTGCCATAAGGTATTTAATTGAGGTAATGTGATCAACATACCCCGGATTTATAACTGAATCAGATACATTGTTCTTTTGTATAAGCTTAAGGTTTTCCTTTGAAAGTCCCCCGATAAAACATGCTTCAATCTTCCCGCGCATTTCAGGCTTCTTTTCAAATGCAATGCGCATGCCTTCAAAGAAGTATTTCGGCGTTACCAGGTCAAAGAAATTCCCCGAAGTTGTAAAACGCATTTTTGGTTTTTCGGGGAGTGGTCCCTCGGCCGCAAGCTTCAGGTCATCGTTATCATAACCATGGTGAATGATATTAATATCCTCATGCCTCAGGTAATCGTACTCTTCTATCAGGTACTCTTTAATTCTGCGGTTAGTGGTTATAATTTCATCTGTTACTTTAATCACTTCCTGTTCCAGCTTCATATTGCGCAGGCGGTGATAGCCCATAGGATAATAAGCGCTTGGTGAGTGCAGCCATGAATCCTGGTAATCGGTAACCAGCGGAATTTTGAATTTATCCTTCAATTCACCCGCCGCTATAAGCGCGGTGAATGATGGACCCGTTGCATAGATTATTTCGATCTTATGCGATTCAATTATCTCTTTCCCCAGCTTAATGGCTTTATTTATCCAGCTTCTGTGTTCATCGGGCTGCTTGCGGTAACGGCTTATGTTGCGTTTAAGCTTTCTTGCTCCTTCATTCGGCAGGTCTTTCAGCTTTCTGCCTGTCAGCAAGTTATTACTGCTTCCGGGAGTCCTGTATACTTTAATGCCAAGCGATTCAGCTTCCCGCAGCAGGCTGTCATCCCTGAAGTAATATGTGCGCGGAGTTGATGTAAGCACAATTGGCTCCCACCCGTAATTTTTAAAATACTTGCTGAACTTAAGCGGGCGCAGTACACTGCCCTTGCCTAATGGCGGAAAATCATGTGTTATGACTAAAACTTTTTTCAATTAGATATCTTTAGGATTGCATTGACTGTGTCAATGCGGATTTAATTACTTTTTAGCTCTTTGGCGGTTTATATTATGATCAATTCTTTAGGTGAATTGTTCAGTACTTCACAGCCGCCGGTTTTTGTGACTACATCATCTTCGATCCTTACGCCGCCAAGCCCTTCAATGTAAATGCCGGGCTCAATTGTAAACACTACGTTATCGGGTATTGCCATATCCATTCTCTGGCTTACACTTGGCATTTCGTGAACTTCTATTCCAAGTCCGTGACCCAAACCGTGCCCGAACTTTCCTTCATAGCCGTTTGAATTTATATAATTCCTTGAAATTGTATCCAGGTCCTTCGTTACTGCTCCAGTTTTTGCAGCGTTTACAGCAAGCAATTGTGACTGCAGCACTACATCATATATCTTAACCATTTCATCGCTCTTAGGCTTGCCAACAGATATTGTCCTCGTCATATCGCTGCAAAAGCCCTCATAGATGCATCCAAAATCAAGGGTGACCATTTCACCTTGCTCAATTACCTTCCGGCTTGCCATCCCGTGCGGAAGCGCTCCGCGCCAGCCGCTTGCAACTATGGGGTCAAATGAATCCTTTTCAGCGCCGTATTTTTTGTGCCAGTATGATATTTCCGCAGAGACATCGCTTTCCTTCAAGCCCGGTTTTATTATCTCCAGCAGCTTGGTAAAAACCCTGTCGGTAATTTCGCAGGCGGCTTTTATTTTTGCTATTTCATCGGGTGTTTTTATCATGGTAAGCTTTTCGATTCTCTCAGGTACACTCACAAAATTCACACCGGGCAAAGATTCCTTCAACTGGTCAAGCTGGTGAATCGTCAAATGAGCTGATTCAAAACCAATGTTTACAAGTTTCCTGTTAAGTATAGTTTCTTTTATCTTTACAGCCGGTGAAAAGTTGACCTCAATTTCAAAGCCCTTTACCTGCTCAGCTGACTGAGTCTGGTAACGGAAATCTGTGAAAAAGTAATCTTTATCCCTTGTTACAATAATGTATGCTGATGAACCTGAAAAACCGCTTATGTAACGAATGTTAGGTATGTGTGTTATGTAAAATGCATCCAGATTCAGCTCTGTGAGCATATCTCTTATTTTTTCTATTCTAGACATTTTTCGCCTGTTATTCCTCTTATGATCTGTTCAGAATCTAATATTGTGTTAAATTTGGACTAAACAACAAAAATACTCAAAATTTAGTCGCCAATCAATCAAAAAAATAGTCGGGCTGCCGACCCGACTTTTAATGTAACTCATAAACAAACATAACACTTACATACCAACTATTTCAACAAAACCATTTTTCTGGTTTGCTCAAATCTATCGGAGCTTAATTTATAGAAATACACACCGCTCGGCAATCCACCGCCATCAAAATCAACTTCATATTCACCCGCCTGCAAAATCTCATTAAATGAAACAGCTATTATCCTCCCTGTAATATCAAATACTTCCAATTTTGTATTTGATATTTGAGCTTTGACATTTGGAACTGCGAATCTTATCTTCGTAACCGGGTTAAACGGATTGGGATAATTCTGCTCCAGTTTATGCTCCTTCGGTATAAGATTTGATATTGGTTCAATTCCAATTGCGCTCACGTTATTATACTGCCAGGTATCTTTATACAATGAATCTCCTTCTCCGCCAAAAATTATCATTCTGTCTTCTGCTGAAATGTAAATGCCCGTGTGCCCCCAGCGTGCCGCAGGCACTGTCGCACCGGGATTTATGTATTCCCATGCGCCGGCTGACATCCTGTATTTCCACATATCATTCCTTGCAGATGTACCGAGTCCCCCAAAAATCAATATGTTTCCGCCAGGATAATATATCATTGTATTCCAGAATCTCGCAGGCGGCTTAATTTGCGGTGTGATATTTTCCCACTGGTAATTACTTAAGGTGCATTGCCATATATCATCCAATGGGCCCATATCCTGCCCGCCGTAAATTACAAATTTACCAAGATCACTTGCGTATACCGCTGAATGCAAACATCTTTTTGGCGGGTGAATTGCGCTTGTCCTATCCTGCCATATCAGGCTGTTAACATCAAAGCTCCATGTATCATCAAATCTGCCGTTAGAGGTAAATCCCGCAAATGTTGTTATCTTCCCTGAAACAGGTTCAAACACAGATGCTGTGCCGTATCTTTTCACAGGTACACCCATTGCATTGCCATCGGGCCAAACCAATGACCAGCTGTTTGATGCGAAATTAAATCTCCATACATCATTATATAATGCGGATGCTATTCCCTGCCCTGACCACACAATCATAGAGTTCGCATTTGGATGGTAATAGGCGTTATGGGTAAATCTCGCCGGCGGATTTGGACCGCCCGAAGGTAAGATCTGTACCCATGCGTTGTTAAGCAGGTTCAGGCTCCATATCACGTCTGTTGGCTCTCCTGCGGCATTCCTTCCGCCGTAAACTATCATACGGTTACCTACAGGATCGTATACAGCAGACGCGTTTTTCAAATGCGGAACATTTCCTGAAGTGTTGATTTTTGACCATTGCGAAAATAAGAGTGCATTACCTAAAGCAATGTAAAATAACACTATAAATATGACCTGTTTTACTGTGCCCATTATTATAAATCAATATAAATATCGCAATTAAAGTTTCTTATTGAAATATATAAGGATATACGCAATTACCTGATCTTGAGAATAAAAAAAAGGACACTTATTTTAAGTGTCCTTTCTCTAATATATTCAATTAACTATAGTGTAACCAGAAATCTAAGTTTTATAAAGCCTTTACTTCTGAAACTAATTTCTGTAATGATGCCTTAGCGTCGCCAAATAACATACGGTTGTTCGGATAGTAGAACAGTTCATTATCAATACCTGCGTATCCCGCTGCCATCGAGCGTTTCATGATTATCACATTAGCTGATTTATCAACATCAAGTATCGGCATTCCGTATATCGGGCTGGACTGGTCATGCCTTGCGGCAGGATTTACAACATCGTTTGCACCGATAATTATGCTAACATCCGTATTCGGCATTTCACTGTTTGCGTCTTCCATCTCAAGAAGCTTGTCATATGGAACGTCAGCTTCTGCAAGAAGCACGTTCATATGACCCGGCATTCTGCCTGCAACGGGGTGAATTGCGTATTTAACTTCAACGCCTTTTTCTTCAAGAAGTTTTTCAAGTTCATGGCAGGTATGCTGAGCCTGTGCAACAGCAAGTCCGTAACCCGGAACTATGAATACTTTCTTTGAATAAGCAAGCAATACCGCAGCATCGGGAGCTGAAATTTCTTTAACAGTGCCCTGCTGTTTATCACCGCTTCCGCCTGCTCCGCCCGCAGTGCCAAAAGCGCCCGCAATAACGTTGAAGAGCGAACGGTTCATTGCTTTACACATAAGGATGGTCAATATTGTACCGGCTGAACCAACCAGAATACCGCCGGTTAACATTACCTGGTTATTATAAACAAAACCTGCAAATGCCGCTGCAACACCCGTAAATGAGTTAAGCAGTGATATCACAACAGGCATATCCGCTCCGCCGATAGGCATTACGAACATTACGCCGTATAATACTGCAACTCCCAGTGTAACAAGTAATAATGTGTTATCAGCAGTATGCTGTGTTGAAAGATACGCTGCGAGTCCGACTGCTGCAAGCAATATTACCAGGTTGATGAACTTTTGTCCCGGGAAAACCTTATCGCCAATGTTTCCGTTCAGTTTTCCGAATGCTATCATACTGCCGGTAAATGAAACCGTACCGATGATAAGTCCTGCCATGATAATAGCTATAAGCGCGGCGCCGCCGTGGCTGAAATCATGTTTGGTATACTCAACAATGGAAATAACCGCTGCGCAAGCGCCGCCCATTCCGTTGAACAGTGATACCATCTGCGGCATAGCAGTCATTTTCACTTTTTTTGCGGCTATCCAGCCTACAATAGTACCAATTATGATTCCGCCGAAGATCCATAAATAATTATTAATGCCTTTTTCCAGAAAAATAGCCCCCAGAATAGCAATTGTCATACCTGCGGCAGCTATCAGGTTTCCCTTTCTAGCGCTGTCAGGATGGCTCAGCATTTTTAATCCCAATATGAAGGTAACCGAGCCTATTAAGTATATTATATCAACTATATATTTTTCCATGTCATTTCTTCTTCTTCTTAAACATTTCAAGCATGCGGTCTGTTACCACAAATCCGCCTACTACATTTAATGTACCTAATATTACTGAAAAGAATCCGAGGATTATCGCGAGATAATTATCAGGTTCTGCCCTACCCATTACCAGGATAGCGCCCACTATAACAACTCCGTGTATTGCGTTTGCGCCTGACATAAGCGGAGTATGCAGAACTGAGGGAACGTGTGAAATAACCTCGATCCCAAGAAAAACCATGAGGATAAGCAGGTAAATAAACCTGATATTCTCACTAATGAAAGCTAATACCTGTTCCATTATTTAACCACCTCTTTTAATTTCTCGTTTACTATTTCACCGTTATGTGTAATGCATGTCCCTTTTACAAGATCATCTTCAAAGTTCAGGTTTATCTGTCCATCCTTTAAAATGAGCTTTAAGAAAGTAAGTACGTTCTTGCCGAACATTTTGCTTGCGTCAAACGGGATAGTTGATGGTAAAAATGATGAACCTATTATTTTTACTCCGTCAGCATCAACTGTCTCTTCGTTCTTCGAAAGTTCACAGTTTCCGCCTGTTGAAGCCGCAAGATCAACAATTACCGCGCCTTTTTTCATGGCAGCGACTGTTTCTTTTGTGATAAGCACAGGGGCTTTTCTGCCCGGTATCTGTGCGGTTGTAATTATCACATCAGATTTTACCGCATGATCATGAATGACCTGTCTTTGTTTTGCCTTAAATTCTTCAGTCTGCTCAACAGCGTAACCGCCGGCAGCCTTATCATCTTTTGCGCCTTCAACTTCAACAAATTTGGCGCCAAGTGAATTTACTTCTTCCTTAACCGCACTGCGTGTATCAAAAGCTTCCACTACTGCGCCAAGTTTCCTTGATGTTGCGATCGCCTGCAGACCTGCAACTCCTGCACCAAGTATAAGTACCTTGGCGGGAGTAATACTTCCTGCTGCTGTCATGAACATGGGGAAGAATTTTGGCAGGTTTGAGGCTGCAACCAATACAGCTTTGTAACCTGCTACTGTTGCCTGCGAGGATAAAATATCCATTGACTGGGCGCGTGTTGTTCTTGGAATGGTTTCAAGGCTGAAGCCTGATACCTTTTGATCCAAAAGCAGCTTTACTGTTTCGGGGTTAAAGAACGGCTGGAATATGGCAAATGCCACTGAGCCTGTTTTCAGTTTTGTGATCTCATCTTTTGTAAGAGAATTTATTCTGAGGATGATATCCGATGAAGAAAGCACCTTGGCTTTATCGCCTATTTCAGCGCCCTGAGCTTTGTAGTCTTCATCACTTGCGAAAGCTTTGCTGCCTGCACCGCTCTCAACAAGGACCTGAAAATTCATCTTTACCAACTGCGCTGCTATTTCCGGAAGCGCTACTACTCTGTTTTCGCCTTCCGGCTCTTTGAGAATTCCTATTATAGCCACTATTGTTGTTATCCGATTATTTTCAAAAAAATTATCTAACAAAATTAGCAAAACTGCCCTATAAAACAAATGATATAAGTCATATTTTTTAGTGGTTTAATAGCCCTATTCCCCAAAAACTTGGTTTAAGTAACTTAAACCTAAAATTTTGGCTTACTGATTAAAGAATGAAAGGATTTTTACCTGAATTATTTCACATATTTTTATGTGTTTACAATTGGCCTTTATTGGTTGTTGGTGAGAACACCAACAATGGGTGTAAATTGGCATTTAGCTCCCCTCCTTTCCTAAGGAGGGGAAATCCCGCTTTAGCGGGATGGGGTGGTTTCAACACACTGACCGACAAAACAGGCAACAAATCGGTGCTACGGAGCTCTGTTTATATTTTTTCTATTTCTTTAATTTTTAAATCAAAATCAAAACAATAAAGACAGCCACAAAGACTCAAAGACTCTAAGAAGAGAGCCTTTATATAAGCCACGCTAGCCCCTTCGGGGAAGTGGCGCAATATATCAGCAATGGGTAAAGCCCATCGAAAAAAAAGCACGTAGCAAAAGCCGCGAAGGGGGCGTAATACATCAGCGATGGGTGAAGCCCATCGATTTGAATACGCATTTAGCATAAGCCCCAACGGGGCGAAATATTTTAGCGATGGGCAAAGCCCATCGAAAACCCGGATAAAACATGATCAAGCCCTGAAAGGGCGCAATAAAAATACCAGGCAATTATCTACTTGCATTTTACATCGGCATATATTATATTGCCTGTATATGCATATTGCATATACTAAACTTATCCCTTTTATTATAAAATACCAAAATATACAAAACTCTTTCCGTTGGCGCAGCAGGGCTTGACTTCCGGTTACACGAATTATTGGAAAGTTCGATAATCGCACGGAATCGGGAAATTCCAATCTTCCAGCCTTTCAGTGTTTATACCCCCAACGGCTGGAATAACGGTAAAAACAGAGCGCATTGGGCATTCCAGTCGGTCAACCGTACATTTTTTTATTTCGAATTATTGGAAATTCTAATCGTTCATCATAAACCATTAGGAAATTTATAACATGTCACTCCTACGGAGCTCCGTTATTATCAATACAATTTACTACAAACATTTCACCCCTACGGGGTGAAGTTTTCATTGAAACAATTTCTGTACTAACATTTCAACCTAACCAAAAGGAGCTCTCTAAACAAGTCCTAAAGACCTATGGGGCGGGGTTCATTATCGAACAAAAAGAAAATGATATCATCATTGAGAAGTAGATAGTTTAAAAACGTGAATATTTTCAGTTTATTTAGCTCCGTTAGGAGCGGTATGTTTGTAGATTGAGGTACCCCCGGTTATATAGCTCCGTAGGAGCGACATGTTGGTCATTCTATTTCTGTTTTGCATATTTTCCCAACATGATAATTCATCATGAGAATTTTCACGGTTTATAAAGTGCTGGAATTTCAATCCATTCTCACTATGATTATCATGGAGAAACGGTTTCCCAACATGAATAAATTCATAATGGGAAAAAATAACTGTTAAAATTGAGCCGTAATCAAAACAAAAACTTACAAATACCACAAATAAAAAAATCGTTTTCATCGTGGGAATCATAATGAGAATAAAAAGGCTTACAATTAATCAAAATTTCACGGCTTCAAAAGGAATTAATAAAATTAACGATTATTAATAACTTTATTCCTAAATTGCAGGATTCAGTTAGTTTAAAAGGAGAATTTCTTGCCAAAATTACAGCTTCATACTAAAATAGTCATAGGCCTCATACTCGGTGCCATATTCGGCGCAATATTTGCCATCAACACAAATCTATTGGAGTTGAATTTCAAGGATCACTCCGAACAGGTCGAAAACTGGCAGGAATTTAACTTCCTGAAAAAGGACTCAGTAACAAAAATATTTTATGGCGGAGACCAGCTTTCAATTATTAAATACTACAAGAGCCTTAAAGATAAAAAAGACGTAAAACTTAAAATTAAACTTTCCGATGGTTCTGAAAAAGTTTATGATAACGTTACCGCTATTGAAAAAGTCCGCACAATAGGTGTGTGGCTTAAGCCCGTTGGCGATATATTCGTTAGGCTGCTTAATATGATAGCCGTCCCGCTAGTGCTTGCTTCGCTGATAGTGGGTGCCGCATCACTCACTGATCTTAAGCACGTAGCAAAAATTGGCGGTAAAACGCTGGGATTCTATGCGCTCACCGCAGTTATGGCTATAACTATAGGGTTACTTTGCGTTAATTTCATTCAGCCCGGCCATATTATGGACCAAAGCTCCAAAGACCGCTTGCTGGATACTTACCAGGATGACGCGAAAAGTAAAATAGAACAGAATGTTTCAATGAATATTGTAGATTTCCTTGTGAACATTGTTCCTAAAAATCCCTTTAAGGCAATTGCCGATGGCGATTTTCTGCAGATAGTTTTCTTCGCTATTCTTACCGGAATATTCTTAATGCAAATCCCAAAATCAAAATCTGAGCACGTGATCAATTTTTTCAGCGGGTTAAGTGACGCGATGATTGTGCTGGTGGAAAAAATAATGATAATAGCTCCCTACGCAGTGTTTACTTTGATAGCGGCAACTGTTGCTGAGTTTGGTTTTTCAATTCTTAAAACACTTATGTGGTATTCACTTACCGTTGTATTGGGATTGCTGATTTTAACGTTTATTGAATATCCGCTGTTGCTTAGGTTATTCACAAAAGTGAAGTTGAAAGATTTCCTGCGGGCACAGCGGCAGGTTATTGCAGTCGCTTTTTCAACCAGCTCTTCTGCGGCAACTTTACCTGTTACAATGGATGTCTGCGAAAAACGCCTTGGGGTGCCAAATAAAATAGCGAGCTTCGTTCTGCCTTTAGGTACAACAGTAAACATGGATGGGACAGCGCTTTACCAGGCAGTTGCAGCGGTATTTATTGCGCAGGTATTCGGGTTTGAGCTTAGTTTAACACAGCAGTTAACCATTGTTCTGACTGCCTCACTCGCAGCGATAGGTACTGCGCCCGTACCGGGGGTGGGTTTGCTCATGCTGATAATTGTACTCAAATCCATTGGCGTCCCTGAAGAAGGTATCGCGCTGATCATTGGTGTTGACCGTTTCCTTGATATGTGCCGCACAGTGCCTAATGTTATCGCTGATTCGCTCGCATGCGTTGTAATTGCTTCCAGCGAGGGCGAGCTTGGCGAGATAAATCCCGATGCGGAGTATGAAGGGGCCATGTGAGAAGCAAAATGTCAAATGTCAAAATCCAAATGCCAAAAAAGATAGTATTACTGACATTCACAAATCCTGCTTCATAAAAAGAAACCCCGAAGGGGTGACACTATTATAAAACAATTCAACATGCGGATTTTGGAACCCCGAAGGGGTGATATTGTGAACAAGAGTAAAGCCTTCAACACAGAGGCACAAAATCACAGAGAACATTGAATCAATAAATAATTAATATAGTTTTACGAACTCTTTGGAATCGGTTTGGTTTAACCCGGGGAGTGAGGAGAAATAAGAAGCGGCTTTTTCAAAGAAATTCAAACGGTAGATCGAAATTTATCAAGTTTAAATTTAATGCAATTAAACGGTTTAACAAACAACGAAATACAGGAAAGAATCAGCAAAGGTCTGCAAAACAGATCTACTGTAACAAAAACAAAGAAGATCAGAGAAATAATTCTTGAAAACGTTTTTTCCGTTTTCAATTTAGTAATTACCTCCGTAATTCTTTTCCTCTTATACTTTTTTATCACAACAGGTGATGAAAGGCTGCTGTATGATACGATTGGAACAACCTTTGTCATATCTCTCAATACTTTCATAGCCGTTTATCAGGAGATCCGCGCCAAAAAGGCGCTTGATAAGGTCAGCCTGCTGCTTAAAAAGGAAGTGAAAGTTATCCGTGATGGCAAAGAAGAAATAATTGATCAGAAGGATGTAGTAGTTGATGATATTATTGTTCTCGAGCGCGGTGACCAGGTTGTGGTGGATGGTGCTGTAGTGGAATCAAATAAACTTGAAATTGATGAGTCACTTCTGACGGGTGAATCACTGCCAATTAATAAAAAGAACGGTGATGAAGTGCTCTCAGGCAGTTTCTGCCTTTCAGGCAACGGATATTATAGAGCCGAAAAAGTTGGCGATAACAGCTACGCCAATGAAATAACCAAAACCGCCAAAAAGTTCAAGCTGAACTTATCTCCTCTTCAGGTTAAACTTAATTTCATTGTGAAAGTATTGTTTTCAACTGCAATATTTCTTGTGATACTTGAAATTATCCGTAATCCCGGGGGATTTTCTGATCTTGATTTCGTACGAAGAATATCAACAGTAATGCTTTCACTAATTCCCCAGGGACTCGTGCTCATGGCATCTGTTACATTTGCTCTTGGAATTTACCGAATAAGCAAGATTGGCGCGATCATACAAAAGCTTAACGCGATTGAATCATTTGCCAATGTTAAAATAGTATGCACCGATAAAACAGGTACGCTTACGCAGAATAAACTTGCCGTAAACAGGATTACTCCCCTGACAAATAAGTTCACAAAAGAACAGATCGAAGAATTACTCGGCACATACGCCAAGCTTTCCTCGGATAAGAATGCAACACTCAGAACACTGGAAATTTATAAACCATCAGAGAGTGCAAGTGTAACTGAAGAAATTCCTTTCAGTTCTGAAAATAAGATGAGCCTTTTACAAATAACAAATATCAAATACCAAACAACAAATAATAACCAATTAACGATAATATTTGGCGGGTATGATATATTAAATGAGAAGTCGGTTGAAAAGCAGAAAGCTGAAGAGATTTTTGAAAAAGATGGATTGAAGATATACCGAAATCTGTTATTCGGTATAGAAACTTCCGGCAGAAGCCTGAAAGAAATTGAAGAGAACTTATCTGATATAAAAATTGAGCCTGTGTGCATAGTTTCTATTACTGACCAGGTGCGCGGAGATGTTATGGAAGCGATAGAACTTTTCCATAAAAATAACATCGAAATTAAAATTTTGTCAGGCGATAACGCTTATGCCATACAGGCGGTAGCCAAAGAGATTGGCTGGGATATTAAAGATAACGAGTTAATTTCAGGCAATGAGATAGAAAAGGTAAGCGATAGTGATATATTTAATGTCATTATGGAAAAGAAGATTTTTGCCCGCCTGAAGCCTGAACACAAGCTTCGCATAATCAAAACGCTTCGCAAGGAAAAGATATATACTGCAATGATTGGCGATGGGGTAAACGATCTGCCCGCTATAAAAGAATCTGATATGGGCATTGCAATGGAGGAAGGCAGCCAGATAACAAAAGAAGTAGCCGATATTGTCCTTCTGAAAAATAAATTCGCACTGCTTCCAAACATATTTGATGAAGGCAATAAAATTGTTAATACAGTAAGCTCTGTTGCCAAGCTTTTCTTAACCAAGAATTTTATGGTTATTTACTTTACAATTCTTTCAATGTTCTTCGCATTTGAATTCCCTTTAACACCGCGCAGGGTATCGCTGATAAATATCTTCTCCATCGGGCTGCCCTCTTTTATTATCGCACTCAGGAATTCTAACGTAAGCAAGCTTACGAATTTTTCGAAGGATCTATTCAGTTTTGTGCTTATATCCGCGGGAATTCTCGTTGCAGGTTCATATATTGGACAGTATTACACTGAAAAATTCGCCGGCTTCACTCCCGAAGATATACAAATGGTAATGCTTTCTGTTATGATATTCATTACCTCAGTCAACTTCCTTGCAGTGGTTACGCATAAAAACGAAAAGAACATGAAGCTGTACGTGCTTTACGCGATCGGACTTGTTGCATTGTATTCATTCCTAAGCTTAACACAGTCACAATTTGTGTTGATTGGCTGGATAAAAACATTTTATGAAATATCGTTCCTTGAACACCGCTATTTGGGATTAACCGCAGCAATTGCGCTGATCAGCGGAGCGGTGCTGTTTATCCTGCAATTTATCCGTGGAAAATTCGTAAATTCAAACGGTAATAAAATATTCATATATTGATGGAGAAAGATAACTATTTCGGGATCGTAATTGATGATCCATACAGATGGCTCGAAGAAATTGACTCGCCGAATACTTTAAAGTGGATAGAAGAACAGAACAATATCACTGAGCGATATCTGTCCGGGATACCATTCAGGAAAAATATACACAAAAGGCTGAGTGAATTATGGAACCATCCTAAATACCTTCAGCCCTTTAAATCAGGTGAAAACTATTTCTTTCTGAAAAACGAAGGATTGGATCCCCAAAGCAAACTGTATATTCAAAAAGGACTGAAAGGCGAACCGGAAGTACTGCTGGACCCGAATGAATTTTCTGAAGACGGCACAGTCTCACTGGTTGATATCAGTATATCAAAGAATGGAAAATACCTCGGCTATTCAGTCACCAAAAGCGGCTCTGACTGGCTTGAAATATTTGTGATGGAAATAGAAACAAAAGCGCTGCTTGTTGATAAGATCGAATGGGTAAAATTCTCAGGGGCAAACTGGTACAAAGATGGATTCTTCTATAACAAATACAGGAAACCTGAAGCAGGCAATGCTCTTACTTCACCAAACGATTTCCAGATGGTATGCTACCATAAGCTGGGCACCCCCTCAAGCGAGGATGTAATTGTTTATAATGATACTTCAAACCCGCACAGGTCATATTGGCTAACCGTATCTGAAGATGAAGAATTTCTTTTTCTGAATGTGACCGAACGCAGTAAAAAAGGCTCCCGGTTGCTTTACAAAAAAACCGATTCACCGGGTTCGGATTTCATCCCTGTTACTGATGATGAGTTTGAATTCTTTACATACTATGTACAGAATATCGGCAATGAGATCTATTTATTTACAAATGAAAATGCACCCAACGGGAAAATTGTTAAATTTGATGCACTGGGCAATCCATTTGAACATACCACGGTAATACCTGAAAGTAAGGATCCCTTAAAACATACAGGAATTTCATGCGGCAGGATAGTTTGCGGATATATGGTAGATGTTATTGACAGGGTAAGAGTATTCAATCTATCAGGCGAATTCCTGCATGAAGTTACTTTGCCGGGAATCGGAAGTGTTACGGGGTTCTGGTTCCATAAGAATGATGAAAACTTGACGTTCTATACATTTGAATCAATTACTTCACCGCCGGAAATTTACATCTATGATGTAAATAGTAATAATTCAGCATTGTTTCACAAGCCAAAGGTCAATTTTGATACCGGCATGTATGAAACAAACCTCGTCTTTTATCAAAGTAAAGACGGCACAAAAGTACCCATGTTTATTGCGCACCGCAAAGGGATTGAATTGAACGGGAATAATCCTGCATATCTATACAGTTACGGTGGTTTTGGCATAAGCATGAATCCGGTGTACTCCGATTCACGGATATTCCTTCTGGAAAGCGGCGGAGTATTTGCAATGCCCTGCATCAGGGGCGGCGGCGAATACGGAGAGAAATGGCATGAGGCAGGAATGCTTAAAAATAAACAAAATGTGTTTGACGATTTTATTGCCGCGGCGGAATACCTTATTAAAGAAAAGTATTCAAGCCCTTCACGACTGGCAGTTGGCGGCGGATCTAACGGCGGATTGCTGGTTGGAGCGGTCATAAACCAGAGACCGGAACTATTCAGGGCAGCCTTCCCAGCGGTAGGTGTAATGGATATGCTGAGATTTCAGAAGTTTTCCATCGGCTCTGCATGGATTAAGGAATATGGCTCAATTGAAGATGAGGATATGTTCCGATATATACTGAAATATTCACCTCTGCATAATATCTCCGGCGAGAAAAACTATCCCGCTATCATGGTTCTTACTTCCGATCATGATGACAGGGTTGTCCCGTCACATTCATTTAAATATACTGCCCGGCTGAAAGAAGTATACAAGGGAGATAACCCGGTACTTATCAGGGTTGAATCAAAAGCAGGGCATGGCTTTGGCAAGCCGGTTTATAAATTGATTAATGAACAAACTGATGTTTGGTCGTTCATGTTCTATGTTATGGGTGTTGATCCTTGTGGAAGTTGACTTATTACCTTCCGCCAATGAAACGTTCTTTTGGTATGTAGAGCTTATGCCCCATTGGGAAAGTTATTTCAATTCCCTCGGCATTCCAAATCACTCTTGTTCTTTTAATGTTTTCCTCGCTTTGCTCGGTGGGGTCAATATAATTTATCACATGTCCGTAGCTGTTATCACCTTTGCGTGAGATCAAAACAATATAATCTGAGCTAAGCGGCTGGCTTTGTTTTATTATTTGTAACTTATACGGGTCATATGAATTGTACTTAACATAATCACCCTGTGATGATTCCATTATGACTCTATCGCTTATGGTGAAACCCATTAACTGAAAAAGTATTACAATAATAAGTAATCCTGTGAACAACCCTGCACCAAGAGTAAAGAATAAAACGAACGGTTTTTTCATGTGGAATTATGTATTAACTTATGTGGGCTTTACAAAAATATATCATTTATGATAAAAGAACAAATAAAAAATTACAAGGGAAATGATCTGGGCAAGAGGAATAAACAGCAGAATAGAGATTATATATTTAAATATCACCTTCCCCCTGCTTTCATTAAAGAACTGGACAAATGCCCAGCCGTAATAGATAAGCCAGGTCAGGTAATATACCGCTAAAGGTATGTACCAATAGTGGCTAAAAATATAAAGGAAAGGACTAATAAGAATATACATCAATGTGCGCTGCGCACCAAGGAACGTATTGAGCACAAGATTCTCGGCGTAGTTATACCCCGACTTCCTGTAGAAAAGCCATGAAAACAAGGCGATGACCGGTACACTTACAAGCTGAATTACATTAAAATACTTATAAACAAAGGCATTGTATTGGAGTCCGAAAGTATTAATGCCTGTACCAATTGTGTTCACATCAGCTTTCGGTCCCATCAGGTGATAATTGACGCTTAAAAATGTTGCTGCCGCAACCGCCAGGAACAAATATTGGAACGGATTGAAATATTTCTTGCGTTTGCCTTCAATGTAATCTTTGGCAGTATAACCCGGGCGGGTAAACAGCTCTTTGATTAAGAAAAGTATTCCTCTATCAATGTGAGTAAATGAATGGAAAAAATCATGCAGGGTATGTTTAAAAGTAAACCTGTGAACATCAACCTTCTGTCCGCAATTATTGCAGAAGTGACCTTCGAAGGTGTTACCGCAATTTTTACAGGTAATCATATATCAGATTGTTTGTAAATCATTTGAAAATGATGTTCAGTTTCATTTAGTAATTCAAAACCCTGACTTTCATAAAACGCTTTCGCTTTATGGTTCACTTTCAGTACCTGAAGCAATATAGATCTTCTATTAGTAATGGCATCAAATATCGTTTTGCTCATTAAGTTTGAACCTATTTTATTATTTTGAAACTCTTCTATGATATACAAACCATGAATATGAATATAACTATCTTTAACAACACTTTCAAATACACCAACGGGTTTACCGTCAACCTCGATTATCTGCATGATATCAGGGTTAAAATCTTCAATATGGCCCTGCATCTCTTTATCCTCTATCCATCCTTTAGAACCTGCAATATATTTATACATTGCATTTTTTCTTATTGCAAAAGAAAGTTCAAGATCACCCGGAGATGCTTTTCGTAATTTATAATTCAATATAACTCATTTACTTTTTATACTTCATCCTGAAGTGTTCATTTTCTTCTCCATAAACAATAAAACCAAGCTTCTCATATAATTTTCTTGCTCTCATGTTAACTTTTAACACACCAAGCCTAATTGTTTTATCGGGATTTTCTTTAATTATATTCTTTACTATATCACTTCCAATTCCGTAAGACTGAAACTTATCGAGAATATATAATCTGCATATGATGATTTCATTTTCTTTTAAGATTCTCCCGACAGTTCCAATTTCTTTATTTTCAAATATTATTATGTTGATATTTTCAGATAGCATTTCTTTTTCATGCATTTTTCTTTGCAGTTTCTCATCCCATCCCCAGGTAAGCTTTATATATTCACCCAGCGCATTCTTCTTAATTGAATATATTAGTTCACTGTCTTCAGCGGTTGATGGTCTTAAGTAATATTTTTTCATTTTGTACTTTCCACACTGTAAATTGCAACCGGATTCAGTTTGCCTTTGAGGAGTATCTCCCCTATCAGATCAATCCTGAATAATCCGGTTCTTGGTATCTTTCTGTACATATTGCTGGATATCAAAAATGGTTTGTTATGTTCATTGCACTGATCCTGTATCCTCGAAGCGGTATTTAAAACATCACCATGATAGGCAATTTCTTTTTTGAGTTCACCAATTTCAGCAACTGTTACAGTACCGCAGTTCATTCCGGCTTTAAAGACCGGAACAACTCCGTACTTATCTTTGTAATAATAACTCAATGATTCAAGTTTCTTTTTGAACTCAAAAAAGAATTTAAAACAATTATCGTTTTCTATACCGTTTTCCAGTTCCCATGTCAGAACAATCTCGTCGCCTACATATTGGTAAATTTCTGCTTTATACATGGCAACAACATCGGTCACATCATAGAAGCAGTCCTGTATCAGCCTGCTGTATTTTATATGTCCCAATTTTTCAGCAATGGTGGTAGATGCTTTAAGATCGATGAACATGAATATACGCTCTTCAACTCTGGGGTTATAATACCTCCCGGAAAAAAGCTTCACCAAAATACCCGGTCCGAATTTTTTGTTGACCTCTTTTAAGAAGTTTATCAGGAGGCTAATAAATGCACCGTATAAATACAGCGCCAAGGTATACTGGCTATTGAGCGTATAATTCAGGGAATAAAGCAGGTTATTATCCCTGTTTGTCAAAATACCGTGAAATACAAAAATTGAAACTATTGAAACAAACATAGTAACAATGTATGCCAGACTTTTAACCGTGAGTATATATCTGAAAGACTCTCTTTTAAACTTTGGAGTATCAAACAACATATCAACCAATGATAGCAGCAACCCGTTCACAACGGCAACTACGTTTGCCTCAAGGAACATCAGTTCCATTTCGATTGGCTTCTTAAGGATAAAGTACTGCTCAAAATCGTACATTCCAAAAAACCTGAATATAACAAACATATTGCCGGCTATCAGCCAGGCTACCAGGTTAAACCTGATCTCTTTTAAACGCTTGCTCATTTTAAAAAGAAATTATACAATACAGGTAAAATGAAAACTCATTTATCTTTCCAGTTCCACCATTTAAGCTTATCGGGTTCATGTTTCTTAACCGAGGCGAAATATACTGCGCAGCGGAAAACATACAACAGGCATCTATCCTGTATCACACCTGTGTACCGGTTAGATCTATCATACAGCTTTTCAGGATCTTTGCCTTTAAGATCGTTTATTGAACGAATACCAATATTCAGCAAATCCTGCGCAATTGATTTACCAACACCCGGAATTTTCATTAGTTCCTTTTCTGGTGAATTATAAATAATTTTCATAAAGCCGGATAAATGAATGATATTAAAGCCAAAATTAACATATTTTTATATAAATTAAACTAATATTTTTTCAGTGCGACTTTTCAGCCTGCAAAGGCATCATATTCATTGTAAACCGGTAAATACAAATATTCATTAATGACTATAGATTCAGCTAAATTCAGCGGACTTTTGAAGCCGCATTACAATGATGCTCTTAAATATTCAAGAGCCCTGTGTTCCACATGGTCACCCGATGATGCGGAAGACGTGCTGCAGCAGTCATTTTTACTGGCACTTGAAAACTTTAACAGTCTGAAAGATCATTCTAAATTTCGTTCATGGTTCTTTAAAATAATAACTACAACTTTTTATTCTTCCATCAGGAGACATTTCTGGAAAAAATTCCTGCCATCCGATGGCGAAAGGTCAACTGCTCACAATATGCCTGAGTTATTTGACAGGGCAGAACAATCCGAAAGCAGGATGATAGTTAACAAAGCGCTGGCTGGAATTTCATCAAAAGAGCGCGCTGCGATACTGCTGTTTGAACTCGGAAATTTTTCGATTGAAGAGATCACGGCCATACAGGGAGAAAAAAGTATTTCCGCGGTTAAATCAAGGCTCAGCAGAGCCCGCGCAAAGCTGCGCAAATACATTAAAGAGGAAGAAAAAATTTTAACTCACAAGGAAAGCACCTTGTGGGAGCTTAACGGAGATCTGGAAAATGAAACACTCAAACTCATCACAGAGATCAGAACAGAACGGTAAATTGAACGAAAGCAAAGATAAGTCACTGGAGCATCATTTTAATCAGTTAAAGCAGGAAAACTACGATTCAACGTTTCCTGAAATTGAAAGCTGGATCTATAAAACATCGGTAAATATCCAAAGCAATCAAAGTTTAACAGATAAAGATCAGTCAAACGAAAGGACGCTCCATAAAATGAAACATTTCTTTTTTGGCACAAAGCTCAGGCTTGTATATACCATAATAGCATTCGCAGTATTAATTGGTGCATGTAATATGCCTGTAACTCAAACTGAATCAGCAGGGCAAATGATAACATTTACAATTCCAAAGGAGAGCAGTGATTTTGTAAGTAAGATGAATGAACTTTCATGGATAAAGAACGCTCAGATCACTTCCAACGAGAATACCAATAATGGTGAGGCACAGTTGTTGTACAGAATTGTTTTCCCCAACACTACCAAAGAACAGGTTACAAAATATGCAAATGAACTGGAAGCGCTGGGTGGTATTGTTACTATAAAAATTACCGGAATGGATTACGACGTTAAACGTCCGCTTTATTCCGCAGCAATGCATGATTTTTTCAGCATTGATATTGATGCAACCGGCAAGAGCGATGAAGAATTGAAGAATGAAATTGAATCAAAACTCAGGGATCAGGGAGTTGATATGAAATTCAAATTCACGACCGGCCCGGATGGCAGAAGAGATATCAGAGTAGAACACGATCAACAGCTTGACGCAAATAACGAGCCCAAATCTTTTGAAATGAATATTGAAGACGACAATGGTAAAGAAAAAATTAAACTCTTAACTCAGAAGGCTGACCCGAAGAAATTTGAAGGAAAGACCGACAGTGAAATAAGGGAAATGGTAAGGAAAGACCTTGGCAACCCTGAACTAAAAGACAGCGATATCATAATTGAAAGAACAGGTAAGGAAGTGAAAGTAAAAGTGAATTTTGACCAAAGAGAAGTAAAATAAATCATTCGTAAATCAAAAATATTTGCCCGTTATGCAGAACTAATAACGGGCATTTTTACACCTAAAATATGAAGAACATTTTGACCGCAGCAATTTTTATGATAATCGGTTTAAGTATTTACTCTCAATCTGTACCTGTTTTTCTCATAAAGTCCGTAAATAATGTGCTTTCATTGGAAAAAATCGAGATTGCTGATAACGAAACAAAAGTATTTGTGAAAGGTAACGGTTCTGAAAACATCTCCCTGGTGCTGCCAGTTTCAACTGGAATATCGGGTGATTTCTCGAAATCAGAAGATAAATCAATAATGATAGCAAGGTTTAAGGATGGCAATCTGATAATTTCAGTTCAAAAACCAGATGGAACGCAAAAGGAACTGCTTTCAAAAACTCCGGAAGAACTGAAGAACTATGATATCAAAGTAAACGTCACAGGATTCAGTACAAAAAAAGTCTTCAACATCAGCAGGTATGACGTAATTTCAGAAGATAACAGCGCACCTGTTATTGATATGTTCCAGGGCAAAATACCTCTCAGCGAAGGAGATTATTCAATTACTACGGAAATTACTGAACACCAGGATTCATTTAATCTGGAAGGTGAATTTGAAACAGAATATTATGCAGGTTATTATTTTACAAAGTTAATACTGAACAATAGAAGTACTGCCAATGTTATTGTTGATCTCGGAGCTGCTCAATCATTCCTGGTAAAGGATGTTCTTCCGGAAGGGACTGAGACCCATAGTATTTTCGCAAAAGAAATCTCTTCTGAAGGAACAAGAATTGTTGACATACCTGTAAACGGATTCGGGGGCAAAGTAACTGACCTCATGGTATGTAATATCCCTGCCGCAGAGCTTGGAAGTGTTAAATTGAGCAAGGTCACTTTCAATGTAATAGATTCATTTAAAAACGTAAAAGGAAGAAGAATTGACGGAATAATCGGGCTGGACATAATCTCAACTGCGGGGTATGTAACTTTAGGAATACCAAAAGTGAACTCTCCAGCTACAGTTAACCTTGGCGGTAAAGAATTTGAGGCGGAAGATATGTTTGTGATCCCGTTTACAGTTTCACATGGTCATATTTTCATTAAAGGCAGAACCGCGGGCAGCAATATCGAATTCATACTAGATACAGGTTCACCATTCAATTTTCTTCCAATTCAGGTCGCTGAATCTGAAAAGATACAGTTGGAGAAGTCGATCGATGTATATGGTGCAGATAAGAACAGTATCAGTACATACAAAGGCAGGCTAAGCTATATAGAATTAAGCGGCAATATGATCAAAGATCCCGATTTCCATTTTACAGATGCCGTGATCTTTGAAAATTACGGACTTACCGGAAAGGGCGGTATTATAGGAACTGATTTATTGAAGTTTTTTAAAACCCTGGCTATTGATTTTAGCGCAAATATGTTATACCTGAAGAAATAGCCGGCGGTTAACCGGCTACTTCATTCTTTGTTATTTAATTACTTCTAACCCGCATATGAGCCCGTGACCACATCCAACACCTTCGGAATATGACATCTCGATGTTCCTTAATATTACAGCTATCTGCGGACCTATCAGGCTTGCCCAAAAATCAACAACAGGAAACCTGTCTGCATTCCTGTAAAGCCAGGTAATGAATTTAAGGTCATCACTCATTAGTTCTATATTTGTATTTTCTATAAAGTCTTTAACTTTTTTATCCTGACTGTTCATCAAAGCTTCAAGCAGATAAATTATCTTATTCCATTTGTGACAGTAATCAGTTAGTCTATCCCACACTTTAGGATTAATATCCTTATACTTATCAAGATGTGATAGATCAACTTTCAAATGTTCCACTTCTCCCCTGTAACCATGATCCAGCAGTCTGTTTACCTGGTATCTATATTGCATAGACTTAGTGCTCAGCAAACCGGTATCAATATGTCTGCCTACAAAGATACTCCTGTCAAGCAAATATAAAATATTAATATTGACCCCGGCTTTCCCGGCGGCTCTGTTTAGCATAGCTTTAAGTTCATCAGGTGACCAGTAGCATAAATTGAACCATTCAACTTTTTCTTCTTTTCTTTTATCGCCCGGCAGCAGGTAGGCCATGGTATAAGGCAGAAAAGTTTTGCTTTCTGCCCAATGCTTTGGCCATGCAGGTGAAAATTTCCCGTGAATATCAAACAGCAGTATGGAACCGTTATTGCCGTGTTTGAATATCTGCTCCATCAGTTTTTCCATTGACTCAGGGTGCAAATGAGATAATGAACCATACGAAGAAAAGTACAGGTCATACGGTCTGTCTTTTAAAACTTCTGCCGGCAAACCGTCTTCAAGGTTCGCATAACTGAAAGAAACATTACCGTAATCTGAGTAATTAGCTCTTCCCTGCGATATCATTGCAGGACTGATATCAATCCCGCGGTATAATTCAATATCAGATTTCTTTATTACAAAATCTTTTGCAGAACTTTGTGATGGGTTAGATGACGGTATATGGGTTAACAGTTCAAAACCTTCCCCGCTTCCTGCACCAAGATCAAGAATACGGAGCTTTTTATCATCATTAGGTCTGTTCTCAATAAACGGTCTGGTAACAAGTTTTATGAATACATCTTCCCAGAATTTTCTTACATTATCTTTCTTGCCTGTTAATCCCGAGTCTTCTCTGCCGTAAAATCCCATAGAGACCGCTGATTCATAAAACTCCGTTCTGTTAGGTTTCCATTTTTTCATTAGCATTCCTTTCTAAAATAAGATACATTATTGATTATTGCTTTGATTAAGGAAATATGAAGTGAATTATATTTATTATAATTACATAGAAATAAATGAAGTTCCTTAACAAATAAAAAAAGCCCGTTTATTAAACTGGCTTTTTGTTTTCCGAAACAGCTTTACTGAACTTTTGGATCAATTTCCGCCGCGAAACTCCCGGTCAATAACATCAAATTCGCCGGGATATGTAATGGGCCCTATAACAGTACTAACAGTCGGTTTTACCTTAAGGGTGATCCTTGATGATGACCCGTTTTTGCCGCCGAGCGCGAGTGCCAAATTGATAAGATCATTGTAACTGCCGTTACTGAAGAACTTGAGCAGATCAAATGACATTACTATAGGAATATTTGTTGACTGTCCCACACCCGGAACTGAAATATTGCCAACATTACCATTGATGGTTTCATTGTTATCTATGAACAGACGCCATGCAAGATTTTCGATTACCGCACTGGATTGTTTGGTTCCGCCTGTGCCGTCATTTGGATTCTTAGCCAGTACATTCAATGTGAAACTTACCGGCAATTTACCTGAAGTAAATGCTGCCAGAAGATTCGCAGCATCAAGTACTCCAATGCTGGACAAGGATGAAAAATTGGAAAGCGGTACATTGGCAACCTTCATTCCAGTAACCTTATCAAGCTTGAACTGCAGACGTTGTATGTTTGTTATGGCATCCATAACGCCTGAGCATCCAAAGTTTAAAAATGCAAAAGCAATCAGCACTGCAGATAAAAATGGTTTATATAGTTTTTTCATAATAAATATCAAAATTTTGTTTGCTTGGAATATGCTAATATACCAAAAAAAAATTAAAATCCGAAAAGCAATCCAACATTTAACTGTATTGTTGCAATGGATCTATCATTAACAACCGGATGTTTGTTCAAATTACTGCTATTAGATTCAGGGTCCCCGGCATCATTCAGATTTGTATACGCGTCCTCTCTGTTGTTTGAACCTGTAACTCCATCATAACTCTTGCCGAAAAGATTTATCAGATTATACCTCAGACTGAGATCCAGAGTAAATGATTTCCCAAAAGCTACTTCAGAACCGATAGCGAAACCAAGACCTGTCCTTGTAGCAGACTTAATGCTTTTCTCACCTGTAGAAACGTCTGAAGTACCATGGAAATTGAATGTACCGCTGATAGTTGAAAATAATACATCTATACCCGCGTATGGTTTCACCGGGCTGAAAGGAATACCGAAACCAAATTCAGTACCTAAAGTGAACATGAAAACGTTATTTTTTATTTCAAGAGTACTGTTTGGCTGCTCCGGGTTAGCATTGCCATTATTATCAAGTGAGGCGTAACTGATAGATAGTCTGCCATTTAATGGACCCAGCTGAACCTTTCCCATAATGCCATAATGCAGACCGGATCTTAAGCCGTATTTCGTCCCCGCATAAAAATCCTTCGCGTCACCGCTGTAATCAACTGTCGGTGAGGTTAAACCAAGTTCCGGTCCCAGTTTTATGCTTATCTGTGAATACGCAACATTAACAAATGAATATATGATGAGAGCAGATAAAATTATAATTTTCTTCATAATATGACAATTTAGTTTTTATTTATGATAAAAAACAAAAAATCCCGTAATCATTTGAGTATTTCAGGTGACTTATACGACTTACCATGCAGGCCATAAATTATTTACACCATCAAACTGCGGTAAACCCTCAAGCAGCTTCACTGGGGTTCCACCGGAAGTTGATACAACATAAATATTCCCGTTTCCTCCTGAAAATCTGATGTAAGCAAGCAATCCCCCATTTGGCAGCCAGGTCGGGTACCTGGAGTTAACGCCTGGTTCATTAACTACATCAACCGGATTACCGGAAGCGGGATATGGAAGGCTAACTATCGACCAATAGTCTCCCGGATTTTTATCTGACTCAAATATTATCCTGTCACAAGCAGGGGCCCATGAAGGGTAACCGGAGTTATTTGGATTATAAAAATTGACATTATTCACAGGGTCAAGTGGATCAATTACATAAACATCATGATCAGTAGATGTTGCTGAAGTCTGGTATTCATATGCAACTCTTCTCAGTGATATTCTGGGTGACCATTTAGGGTTGTATTCATCTCCGCCCGATGTAGCAAGAATTGCTCTTGGATTAGAAACCTGAAAACTGCTGCCTGAGCCGGTAATATCACCAATATAAAGATCCCGTGAATCAGCAGTATCAACACCTGATGGAGAAGCATTATCTTCTCTTCTGTCCCAAATCAAGTACTTTCCGTCAGGTGAAAACGAGGGGTTGTTATCCCAGTTACCGGAAGATGAAAATAATCTTGAAGGATTTGGGGTAATTGAACTATCAACACTGCCATCCGCATTAAAAAAGAAAGCATATACTTCCTGCTGGTTTCCGTCAATCCGGGAAAATACAAGCACTCTTCCATCAGGTGACCAGTTTGACTGCATGTCATCAGAAGTGTTCGCGGCCGTCAAATTGAACGGGTTTGACTGATAGACCAAACCGCTTGTTTCCAGTACACCGCTTGCATTTACCTGAGCAACAAAAACATCATAGTTGCCGTTAAGGTTTGAAGTGAAAGTAATGAATTTGCCCGAGCGTGTCAGATCTGAGGAAGGACCACCGGGAGTTATAATTGAATTACCATTATCACCACAGCTGTTTAATAAAACTGCGAATATTAAAAGAGGTATTAGACCGAAAATGTATTTTATATATTTTTCCATTATTAAATTAATTATTAAAGTGAATCATATTTATTATAACAATCTTATTTATACTAAAGTTACGATATTTAACTTCCCTAAACGACTATAAAACATCTGGTTGCAAAATCTTCTTACAGCTTAAAATCAACTCCTAACTCAATCGTGTTAAAATCATTGTTTCCCAGTCCAAGTCTGACTGAGCCTGCTACCGTTGGACTGAAAAAATACCTCATTCCCAGCTGAGCCCACAGCCACGCGCCGCTTTTGTAAGAAACATCAGTTATATATACTCCCCTTCTGGTAAAATCAGTATAAGTTGAGTTCACATAATTGTAACCCAGTACCAATCCAGCAAACGGCACAAATTTACCATCGCCTATCTGGTTGAAATTATAATTTGACTGAAGTCCTATAGAAGTAAAGGAATATTTACGGGAGTCACCGTTTGAATATACAAATGAATAAGAATAGTATCTAAAAATACCGCCAAGGCTTACAGTTCCAATTCCAGCCTGTGTTAACTGTGATTCAAAATTAATACCAAACATTGGTACTTCACCCTTAGCCCAAAATCCAACTGAGCCACCCAGGAGATTATCTTTTTCTTTCAATTGAGAAAAAATAGCTGTACTGCATGCTGCTATAAATACCAATACCAGGATTGTTTTTTTCATAATTTGTCCCCCTGAAAGCAATTTTAAAAAAATTATATATTATGAATGAATATACAAACAATTCCTGATATAAATAATAACACACAACGTTAAATTTGATCAGATTGATAATCAAATAATATAGTAAAAAACCAAATTACGTAACAGCATTTCTTTATGGGATCAATATCAAAATCTATAATCAAACCCAATTTCCAATATACTCTTATCTATATTCCCTGAACCTGCTTTTATGTTTAAAACCATATTGCGCGAAATGAAAAACCGTACTCCTGCCTCTCCAAAAATGTACAATGAATGTCTTTTTGTATCAGGGAATAAGGGGTCTTGAGCGCTGTTGTTAAATTCATACTTAGTAACAGAATAATTGTAACCAATCATCAATCCGGCAAAAGGGACTATAGATTTTGCAGAAAGATTATTAAGATTAAAATTGCACATCAAACCAGCCGAAATTACTGAATTCTTCAGTTCGCCTGCACTACCTTCTAGACTCTCAATTTTTGCGCTGTATTTACCTGCAATTCCTGCGGTAAAAATACCCGTTTGATTCTGTGCAAATGCATATTCATAGTTTATGCCGTAACTCAAAACTTCTGATTTCAACGAGTACCCGATCACCGGTCCGATTAAGCTATTGCCTGACTTAATATAGGTTGAAGAGATATCAATTCCGCAATATACAAGATTATTACTATCCTTTACTTGCGAATAATTTTGTGTTAAATTAAAAGAAATTAATATCAGTAATATAAGATTGTATCTCATATAAATGCATTTATTGATTTTCAAGATTTAAATATAATACTAAGTTAAGAGTAATAATATTACATAAAAACTGTTGATAAATCTTCTGAAATTTCTGGCCCTGTTCCTTCTTCCAATTTCAATATTTGCGCAGAATTCACAAAACATGCGGCTTCTTGCAAATATCAATAATCATCATGCTGATGGCGAATATTCCGCCTGCTGGGGTTATACTGCCCCTGATGGCAGAGAGTACGGCATACTTGGCTGCGCAAAAGGAACAGCTTTCATAGATATTACAGATACTAACAATATATATGAGGCTGCATATCTTCCGGGTTTAGACCAGCCTTCCTGCTGCAGGGAAATGAAAGTCTTCGGGCATTACGCATTTGTTGTTGCCGATGGCATTCCCAGCGGTTTGCAGATAATAGACCTTCAGTATCTGCCTGATTCAGTCCGGCTGGTGAACACATATTTTGTTGGTGATTTTACTATGGGACATACCATATCGCAATCGGGACCATACCTTTATATTCACGGCGGCGACTATAATATTGGCGGTATGTTTGTGCTTGATCTGAGTGTTGATCCTGTTAATCCTGTAAAGCGAGGTGAATGGGAAGATTACGTTGTACATGATTCACGTGTTGTGAACGATACTATTTTTGCATGCAATATTTACAATCCCCCCGGAAGAATTTCAGTGATAGACGCAACTGATAAGGATAATTTGCGCACTGTAGCTTATTGGGAAAATGTTCCTAATCCGGGACCTCACAATATTGCGATCTCAGAGAATCGCCGTTTCGCTTTTGTAACAGATGAAATTGGCGGCAATCCCAGGCTGTTAAAAATATGGGATATTTCAAATCTGAATAACGCGGTGAAAATCGCTGAATGGCACCCGCCCGGAATAACAACATCAATTATTCATAATGTTGAATTATTTGGCAGGTATTTGTTTGCAGGGCATTATTCCGCGGGATTGAGAGTAATTGATGTCAGCAATCCTTTCGGACCTGTAGAAGCCGCCTATTATGATACATACCCTGCAAACGATGATTTCAGCTATGAAGGCTGCTGGGGGCCATATATTTTCAGCTCAGAAAAGATCATTGCTTCTGACAGGGCAACAGGATTATATGTATTCAGAACGAATTTCCCTCTTAAGGAAAAAAATCCTGCCATTGCTGAGAATTTTTCGTTGGGACAGAATTTCCCTAATCCATTCAACCCTGTAACAACAATAAAGTACTCACTCAAATTTGATAGTTACGTGACACTCAGAGTTTATGATGTTACAGGAAAGCTGGTATCAACAATTATTGATGGCAGCGTTTCGGCTGGAAATAAGCAGGTAAATTTTGATGGAAATAATTTTGCCAGCGGTGTGTATTTTTATAATATGATTGCTACATACAGGGATGGCGTTACAAAGGTTTTTAGTGAATCTAATAAAATGATACTGTTAAAATAAATATTTTTTTATGAGTACTATTGATCCGGAAGTATATACGCTAAATAACAGCAAGAAGCTTACTATTAGAACAGCTCTTGGTAAAGACGCATCGCAAGTTGTAAAATTAATGAAGGGAGTAATAAAGGAAGGTCCGTTTACTTTATATGAAAGTGATGAATATAGTGCAACAGCAAAAAGTGAAGCTAAACGGATCAGGAGATTTAAAGATGCCCCGGGAAAAATTTATCTTGTTGCACTGATCAAAGATGAAATAGCAGGATTCATATCTTTTGATAACTGGGATACCAGAAGAACTTCTCACACGGGTTTGTTCTCAATTTTTCTGAAGAAAAAATTCAGAGGTATGGGAATTGGCAGACATCTTATCAAAAGTATGCTTAACTGGGGTAAAAATAATCCGGTAAACAGGAAAATATCACTTGCGGTTTTTTCAACAAACAAAAACGCAATTGCGCTTTATAAGAAACTTGGATTCAGACGTGAAGGCTGCTGTCCTAGAGACATGATAATTGGCGGAAAATACGTAGATAGCATCCTAATGTATAAATATACAAAGTAGCCAAGCTGTTTTAACAATACTTTATGAAATTATGTGTTGACACACATATTGTTTTGTATTATATTTGTTACAACAAACAATGTAAATGCACACAAATTGTTAATTGAATGGGTGAAGCTTTAAAAAAATGGCTTAAGATGTCGAAGGATCTTCCGGTAAGAGAAGAATTAGGATTGAACTTAAGAGTTGCAGTTGCGCTGCTTGATTCCAGATTTAACAAAAGAATTGAAGAGTACGGCATCACTGCAGTACAATACAATGTATTAAGAATTTTAAAGGGTGTCTATCCTGAAGGCCACGCAAGATGTGAAATAGCTTCAAGAATGATAGAAAGAGCCTCTGATATAACCAGGATAATAGACAGACTTGAAAAACAGGGCTTGGTTGAGCGCGACAGGACCAATGAAGACAGAAGGATCTCGATTACCAGGATAACAGAAAAAGGAATCGAAATACTGAACAAGCTGAATAAAATTGTGGAGCAGGAACATATATCACATACAAAAAATCTGAATGATGATCAGTGCAGGCAGCTTTCAATGCTTCTTGAAAAATTGTACGAAAATGAAATTTAAAAAAATTTGAATATATACGTGTTTAAACACATAATGTTCTAACAGATAAGATAGAAATTTTAATAAATAAATAAAAAAATAACAACAAATACCTGGAGGGTAATAAAATGAAAAATTGGAAAATTGATTCCGCACATTCAGAAGTAAAATTCAAAGTAAAGCATTTACTGGTATCAACAGTTACAGGGCAGTTCAATAAGTTCGATGCCGAAATTGAAGCACCTGATGAAACTTTTGAAAATGCAAAAGTAACATTTTCGGCAGATGTTGATTCAATTGATACAAAAAATGAACAGAGAGACGGTCACTTAAAATCAGCTGACTTCTTTGATGCTGAAAAAAATCCAAAGCTCACATTTGTTTCAAAAGAATTTAAGAAACTCTCAGAAGGCAAATTTGAGCTTACCGGTGATATGACAATAAGAGGAATAACCAAAGAAGTCACTCTGAATGTTGAATATAATGGTATTGCTAAAGGATTTGACGGACTTGAAGTTGCAGGTTTTGAAATAACCGGTAAGCTTAACAGGTTTGATTTCGGTCTTCAGTGGAATGCCATGACAGAAGCAGGCGGTATAGTTGTGGGCCCGGATGTAAAGCTTGAGATATTTGCTGAAATGAAAGAAGCTGCTGAAGTCAGCAAGGCCGCCTAAGTTTTCAATTTATAAAATAAATCGTTAAATTTACTGCTTCAAAATAATTTAAAGGAAAAGAATAAATAAATATCAACACATAAAAGATAACGAAAATGAAAACAACATTGCATAAAGCAGATTCGCGCGGTAAGGCTGATCACGGATGGTTAAATTCACACCATACCTTCAGCTTCGCATCTTATCATAACCCCGAAAGGGTGAGATTCGGGCTGCTGCGTGTACTGAACGATGATATAGTACAGCCGGGTGAAGGTTTCGGCACTCACCCGCATGATAACATGGAAATTATTTCAATCCCTTTAAAAGGGGCTCTTGCACACAAGGATAGTACCGGTAACGAGCATGTTATAAATACAGGTGATGTACAGATAATGTCAGCAGGTTCAGGGCTGTATCACAGTGAATACAACGCATCCAAAAAGAATGAAGTAAATTTCCTGCAGATTTGGGTGTTTCCAAAGGAGCGGGATATAGAACCGAGGTATGACCAAAAATCTTTTACCGCTGAAGAAAGAAAGAATAAATTTCAGCTGGTCGTATCACCCGATAAAGACAATGGCAGTCTATGGATTAACCAGGACGCATATTTTTCACTGGTGAACCTTGAAAAAGGTAAGGATGTTTCATATAATATCAATAAAAAAGGAAATAGTGTATACTTGTTCCTTATTGATGGCTCAATTACCGCCGCAGGTGAAAAGCTGGATAAACGCGATGGCATGGGAATCGAAGATACCAATGAAGTTGCAATTTCCGCCCGTGAGGACTCAGAATTGCTTGTAATTGAAGTTCCAATGAATTAAACAGTTAATATTGATATGAATAATTTCGATGTAATTTCTGAGGTAATAAAAAAACGAAGGACTGTAAAGCCGGCAAAGATGAACGGCAAAGCTGTGCCCGATGAACAGGTAAAGCAGCTTTTAGAACTGGCAGACTGGGCGCCCACACATAAACATACTGAACCCTGGAGGTTCATTGTGTATGCCGGTCAAAAGGCAAAAGAATTCGTTTCTCAGCATGCAGAGCTTTACCGAAAAAGCGCTGCAGAAGATAAGTTCAACAATGATAAATATGAGAAGATACTCGGTAACGGGAAGAATCTTTCGCACCTGATAGTTTGTATAATGAAGCGCGATGAACAGAAACGAGTACCGGAAATTGAAGAAATTTCTGCGGCAGCAGCGGCTATTCAGAATATTCTGCTTGGGGCAACATCTTTGGGAATAGCAAACTTCTGGTCAACAGGCGGCATGACACACACGGATGCTATGAAAGAATTCCTGGGACTCAACTTTGATGATAATGTTATGGGATTAATATATCTTGGCTATTCAGATAGTGAATATGATGGGAAAAGAGTGATTCCCATTGAAGAGAAAATAACATGGAAATAAATCAATTAAACAAATCAATAATATCAAATGAAAATACTGTATATTTTCCCTCATCCAGATGATGAATCATTCGGACCTGCACAGGTAATGTCAAAGCAGCGCAGAGATGGCCACGATGTTTACCTGCTTACATTAACCAAAGGCGGCGCAACAAAACAGCGCCACAAATATGGATACACAATTGAAGAAATGGGTGAAGTGCGGTACAAAGAAATGCTTGATGTTAAAAAAGTACTTAACTTAACAGGCATGAATGTACTTGACCTTCCCGATAGCGGCCTGAAAGAAATGGACCCGAGAGATATTGAAAAAGTTGTTAAGGATGAAATTGAACGCCTTAAACCTGATGTAATTGTTACATATGCTGTACACGGAATAAGCGGCTTCCATGATCATTTGATAATTCACGGTATCGTTAAACGAGTGTTTGTTGAGATGAAGGAATCGGCACCATACTTAAAAAGGCTGGCACTCTTCACAATAACCGAAGAAGCTGCTGCAAAGCAGACCCATTTCAAAATTAGCGGCTCAAAACCTGAAGAAATTGACTGTATTGTAAAGGTTGATAAGCAGGATGTTCAGAATTCTATAAAGGCCCTTGATTGTTATGTGACTTTTAAGGAAACCATAGACGCAACAAAGATCAAAGAACAGATTCCCGATGAAGCTGTGTTTGAGATCTTCGGGGAAACACATGAACCAAAACTTAAAGACCTGTTTGAAGGTTTATAAATACAGAGGACAAATATAAACAATATGATAATAATGTATGAATACCTGGCAGATATTGACCTGCCCGTTCCGTTCACTGATGATTTCCTGGCACTTGTTCCCAGGCAAAGAGCAATGGTAAACAAACTTATGAACGAAGGGGTAATTTCAAGTTATGCCCTTTCAATCGAAAGCGGCAAACTGTGGATAAACATCATCGCGGAGTCTGAAGATAATGTAAGAACTCTCATAGATAGTTTTCCTATTGCTGAGCATATATTTTACAGGGTACATAAACTCACTTTTCATAACAGCATCAGTTTCAAGATTCCGGATTTTTCAGTAAACTGAGCTTTCCGGTATGGATCATGTTTTACCTTTATACAATAATCATAATTTGTGAGATAAATACAAAATGAAAATACCGGATACTACAAAGATCCTGGGTGCAGAACTGAAAGTTAAGGACCTGAAGAGGTCACTTAACTTTTACTCTCACTTAATCGGATTCAAAATAATTAACCAAACTGAAAGTACGGCGGAACTTTCAGCCAGCGGAAAATTGCCGTACATACTGAAGCTTGCAGAAGATAGAACCGCAGTGTACCGGCACAAAGGTACCACCGGACTCTTCCATATTGCTATAAGGCTGCCAAACAGGAAAGAGCTCGCGCGGGTTTTCCTCAGACTATTTAAGGAAAGGGTCAAGTTCCAGGGATTTTCAGATCATTTAGTAAGCGAAGCTTTGTATCTTGCTGACCCCGATGAGAACGGCGTTGAGCTTTATGCTGATAGACCCAAAGATGAGTGGCAGTATAATATGGGTCAGATCGTTATGGATACTCTCCCATTGAATTTAAATGTAATTACTGATGAACTTGATGACAGGAATGTATGGAACGGTATTCACCCAGATACTGATCTGGGTCATATTCATCTGAATGTAAGTGACCTGAACAAAGCTCAAAAATTTTACAGTCTAATATTAGGAATGAATGTAACCAATTCAGTTTACAACGGCGCAATGTTCTTTTCTGCGGGCGGTTACCACCATCATGTAGGCACAAATGTGTGGTCGTCACGGAACGGCTCCCCTGCCCCTGAAAATACAATGGGACTATTAAGTTATTCAATAAAAATACCTGATGCAGATTATATATCTGAAATTCAATCCCGCGCCGCTGAAGCAGGATTGGTCATAAGAGATTTTGACAGCAAACAACTGCTTTTAAGAGATTTGGATAATATAAAAATTAATATCATTTTGTAGCAAAAATGGATTTTTATAGTGAATTTGATATTGTATCTTACATTTAACCATTCATACTTAAGAGCAGTATTTAATCATGAAAACCGAAGTTGTTCCGTATGATCCTGCATGGAAGCAAAAGTATTTGCTTGAATCCCTTGCAATTAAGCAAAAATGCGGAGACAAGATCCTGATCATAGAACATGCAGGCAGTACCTCTGTGGAGGGTTTGGCTGCCAAACCGGTTATTGATATTTATATAGGGACAAGGTCTATTGAAGATGCACACAGCCTTATTACACCTTTAACTGAACTGGGTTATGAATACTACAAAGATTTTGAAGAAGTACTCCCTTTCAGGAGGTACTTCAGGAAATTCATAGAGGGCAAACGTTCTTTTCACATTCATGCAACACATGCTGGTCATTATTTCAGGAACATTGATTTAATGTTCAGGGATTACGTTTCAGTGAACAAAGCTGCAGCGAAAGAATATGCGGACTTGAAACTGAAGCTCGCTGAAATAGACTTTGAAGATCCGATGGGATATAATCACGCTAAGGATGAACTTTGTCTGAAATTGAAATCAGAAGCTCTGAAGTATTTTGGCGATATGTTTGAGAAGACTGAATCAGAAGCAACTTATCTTATGCATAAATTCGCTGATAATGGCTCATTGAACAAAGCCGGATTCAAGTTGCTGCGCAAAGATAATTTAACTGCTATCAGGTCAGATATTTTTCCGGGTTTTTCTCTTAACAGGGCGCTTGGAATGAGTTATATTGATAATGAGTTTCTTGATTTGATGGATGACTTCTACAAAGGCAAAGCAGGAAAATATGCACTGCAAATACCACCCCGATTATTGAATGATAAAACAAAAGAACTGCTGAAAGCAAGGAATTACAATTATGTTAACTCCTGGGTTACTTTCTATAGAGATACTTCTACCTTCGAAACCAGGGGAACAGATCTCGAGATCCGTGAAGTAACAAAAGAACGTGCTCAGGATTTTGCGTATATGCTGAATGAAGTATTTAGCTTCCCGCATGAATTTGACGGTGTAGTCAGTTCAACAATTGGTACTGAACCTTGGATAAATTTTATGGCATTGGATGGTTCAAAACCAGCCGGCTCTGCGGGGGTATGCATTACAGGCGAAACAGCGTATTTATCATTCGCCAATGTGCTGCCTGAATACAGAAGACGCGGGATACAGGGTGAACTGCTTAAACGCAGAATAGACGCGGCGCACAAGCGCGGTGTAAAATGGATCTTTGTTGATACAGGCGAAGACACCGAAGAGAACCCGAATCCGTCATATTGGAACATCTTGAGGTGCGGATTCCGTTTAATGTATAACAGACCTAATTATGTAAAAGAACAGTGAAATTAAAACTAATAGTACTTTTTTTAATACTGGGCAGTGAAGTAATTGCAGATCAGAAACTTCTGCCTCCTGAAAGCGGGATTTATCATACCGTCTTTTCTACAATGTATTCATCTTCCAACAATGTATCAGAAAGCGAAGTCCCCTATTTTGTAAACCTGGTGAGCAAAAAGATCGTATGGCTGAATTTTTCGAATGACTGGTTTGATGGAATAAAATTCCCCGCACAATCAGTCAGGAATATTTACAAAAGCGGAACAATTCCTTCGATCAGGATAATGCCCTGGAGCACTTACGATAAGCACGATAAAAAATATCCGCTGAAGAAAATAGTGAACGGAGACTTTGATAAAGAACTGACCAAGTGGGCAAAAGAACTGGAAGCAACCGGAATACCCGTTTTGCTGGATTTTGCCGCAGAGCCCAATGGCAATTGGTTTCCATGGAGCGGTGAGTTCAATGGTAAAGGTTCATTCACAGCTTATGGTGATAAAAATTATCCTGATGGACCGGAGATATGGCGCGATGCCTACAGGCATATTGTTAAACTATTCAAGAAAGCAGGCGTTACCCGTGCAACATGGGTCTTTCATGTAAATTCAATAGGTTCATCGGATGAGGAATGGAATAAAATTAAGTATTACTATCCCGGTGATGAATATATAGATTGGCTTGGATTAAGCGCCTACGGTCCCCAGCGGTGGGGAGAAACCTACATTCACTTTCTGGACGTAATGAAACCCGGATACTATGATCTTGCCGCGCTTAGTGAAACAAAACCAATCGCGGTACTGGAGTTCGGAGTGGCAGATTACCTGCCTTCAATAAGCAAACCTAACTGGATCCAGGATGCACTCTATTCTGTGCAGACAGCTGAATATTACAGGATTAAAGCTGTAGGCTGGTGGCACTCAACCTGGATCAATAATGACGGTACAATGTCAGCTATACAAATAGATTCATCACCTGATGCACTAAGGTTTTACAAAGAAGCAATAGCACAGCCCGTATTTGTAAGTGAATATAAACTGAGTAAATGATTTTACGAAAAAACAGTGCGATATTTTATTTAATAATTGGAATTTACATTATCTCAATTCTATATTTATTATTAAATTTAAGTATTGAATGTAGAGCAAGTTTATATATGTTCAGTGGAAATACAAGTCCTAGTAATACAAATCTATTAATACTAGAAAATGCACTCAGTATGATATTTTGGTTAAATTTTTTTAAGCTTTACTTTTTTGTTAGTTGGGTTGCCTTAGTAACTTTTGTTTTAATATTTCAGCAAATAAATAGAAAAATATTAACTATTATTTCAGCCTGGGCAATCATTCTGATTTCATTTCATTTTACCACAAGCAAACTACTTACACAGCAATATTTAATTGTTTTCGAAAATCAAGTAGTCCCGGAAAGTGAAATATATAGGCCCTTAAAAAAAGCTGGTTACAATGTTTGCGAACTGTTAAATGAAAAAATAATTAACTGGGATTACCCGAATCGAAGGTACGCTATTTCTATGCTTGGAAAATATAAATACGAACCAGCAATTGGTAATTTAAAGAAGATATTGTATTCTGATGCAGAAAAATTTTACATAAAATGTGATTGCATTCAGGCATTGGAAGAAATAAACAATGCAGAATCATTGCAGATAGTTTCTATCTACAAAAATAAATTAGACCCTAAGAATGATTCTTTAATAATTAATTACTTAAAATTATCAGTAAATTAGAACAAATTGAAATTTGAACGATAAAATTATAATCAGCATATGCGGTGCAGCGGGAGCCGGTAAAACAACTCTTGCAAAAAAACTTGTAAAAGAGCTTGGCGAAAATATGGCATCAGGGATTCCCGGGGACTATTACCTTAAATCATACAGCGGTGAACCGCTTGAAGATTACATGAACACTCCTTTTAAATATGACTGGGATATGATCCAGCAGGTTATAAATAATCCCATAGGTCTCTCAGCAGAAACACCGGATTTTGATTTCAATAAACTAATAAGGATAAATAAAACCGGCGGCAAGCCGTTCACGATCCGAAGGTATATGATGATCGATACAATGCTCCCCTACCCCAGAAGCAATTATATATTCAGGATTACAGCTCCTGAAGATCTTAGATTAAAGAATATTAAGGAACGTGATAAAGCGCAGAAAACCAATTCAGCCCGCAACTGGGAAAAAATGGAGGTCACGGCAAAAGAACTTTCCTCGAGGAAAATAAGATTCAATATGGAATTGAGCGCATTTAATGAATTTGAAATCAATGTAGGGAAGATAATAGATTATTTAAAGTAATAAAACCTTTGCAGCAATTTATCTTTTAGCTCTTGCAAGCACAGCAAACTGTAAAAAATACTCATTTAGGAAGTCCATTTGGTTCTTGCAATCTATATTATTTTCCTGATCGAAAAATAATGAACAGAATAATTCACGACTTCTCGTGATCTCTTTCAATCTGTCTTTCCATCTTCTATCGGCCAGAGTCAGGTCAAATAGTTCTAAAGTTCTGTCAATCGCTTTATCCAAACGTTCCTTATCGTCTTTTTCAAAAGAAGCGATTGTTCTGTTGACTTCACTGCCAATATTTGCAAGCTGCTCGGCAAGTGTCATAGTAAACCATTTGCCCTGAGCCAAATCAACATGATAACCTTTATTCATATTTCAGTAATTTTTCAATGATTAACATGATCCTGTTCCGGACATCAATATCCTCTACATCTCTGGAGCGGTTGCCTTGCCTGGGACGAATATTGATCATAGAATCAAACTCTATCATTTTATCATTTTCATTAAAAGGGTAGATATTAATGCCCCATAAATCTTTCTGCTGAGAACCATTCTGCAGGAGTAATCCTTCTTCATCAGAATGCAATTCAGCATCAATTACCAAAATCTCTTTTTCTATATCAACTACGCCTTTAACAAAGTCACCAAATCCACTTTCAGCAATTTGTTTTAATTCTGTAACAGATATTTTCTCTTTAATAATTTTCAAAACACAAATTTACTTTATTTTAATTCTCCGCGATTCTCGGTAAAAATCTCACACCTGCAGCACACCAGGATTGAATTTAGGTATTTCAGGGTTATTATTTGCGCAGCCAAGACTGGTTGAAATTATTTTCCTTGTATCAGCCGGATCGATAATTCCATCAACCCACAGACGCGAAGCGGCGTAAAGCGGATCAGCGTGGGCATCGTAATGATCTTTAATCTCTTTCAGCATTGATGCCTGTTCTTCTTCGCTAAGTTCCTTACCCTGTTTTTTCAACTGCCCGATCTTAATATTCAGCAGAACATTGCTTGCCTGCGCCCCGCCCATAACAGCAATAGAGGCAGTTGGGTATGCGAAAATGAACCTCGGGTCATATGCCTTACCGCACATTGCATAGTTTCCCGCGCCGTAACTGTTACCTACAATAATGGTAATCTTGGGAACAACGGAATTAGCAACAGCATTAACCATTTTTGCGCCATCTTTGATTATTCCGCCATGCTCAGCCCGTGAGCCCACCATAAATCCCGTTACATCCTGCAGAAATATCAACGGAATTTTTTTCTGGTTGCAGTTCATAATGAATCTTGCACCTTTATCAGCGCTATCGGAATATATCACTCCCCCAACCTGCATTTCACCCTTGGCGGTCTTTGAAATTGTACGCTGGTTCGCAACTATTCCTATTGACCAGCCGTCAATTCTTGCATATGCTGTAATAATACTTTTACCGTAACCTGCTTTGTATTCATCAATTTCGCTGCCATCTGTAATTCTTGCTATAAGCTCATACATGTCATATGGCTTTGCTCTATCCTGCGGCATAATGCCATATATTTCTTTTTCAGGGTATAGCGGCTCTTTTGCTTCAATTCTGTCAAAACCCGCTTTTTCAGTATGCCCGAATTTGCCTACAAGATTCCTTATGGTTTCAAGGCACTCTTCATCGCTTTTCATTTTATAATCTGTGACACCTGAAATTTCTGTGTGAACGGTTGCACCGCCGAGTGACTCGTTATCTATATTTTCTCCGATTGCGGCTTTAACCAAATGCGAGCCTGCCAGGAAGACACTGCCGTTTCCTTCTACTATTAGCGCCTCATCGCTCATTATGGGCAGGTAGGCGCCGCCTGCAACGCAGGGACCCATTATTGCGGCTATCTGGGGAATACCTTTTGAGCTCATAACTGCATTATTACGGAATATCCTCCCAAAGTGCTCTTTATCAGGAAATATATCTTCCTGCAGAGGTAAAAATACTCCGGCTGAATCAACCAGGTAAATTATGGGCAGCCTGTTTTCAATTGCAATTTCCTGCGCGCGCAGATTTTTTTTACACGTTATCGGGAACCATGCCCCGGCTTTCACAGTGGCATCATTGGCAACTATCACGCAATCACGCCCGTGTATCTTGCCAATACCGAAGATCGTTCCGCTCGATGGCGCGCCGCCATACTCTTTATACATTCCGTAAGCAGTAAACAATCCGATTTCCATAAAATATGAACCTTCATCTATCAGCAACGCAATTCTCTCGCGGCAATGAAGTTTTTTCTGTCCGTGGAGCTTTTCTATTGCTTTTTTCCCGCCTCCAAGCATAGTTTCTTTCGCCTCGGCGTTAATTTTTCTGAGCAGGTTCTTCATATTATCTTCGCGCTCATGAAAGCCCTGGTCTTGTGTGATGTTGGTTTTTATTGTACTGATGGTGTATATCTCCCGTAATTTTTGTGAATTCACAAAGATAAAAATATAAGTGATAATATACTATTAATAAAAAAGGGATAAACATTGTTTATCCCTTATATACACAGACAGGAATGTCTGTGCTACTAACTTAATTTATATTTTTTAATTCTTAATTCGTAATTACTAATTCCTAATTGAATTAAGCGTACTTTGTGCTGGATTCCTGAATATATACCGGCTGATCTTTTTTATTGATCACTTTTTCAGTAATAACACACTTGGATACATTTTCTTTTGAAGGAAGTTTGTACATTATATCTATCATAATTTCCTCAAGTATTGAACGCAGCGCTCTTGCTCCGGTCCCTTTCGTAATTGCTTTCTTAACTACTGCCTGAAGCGCGTCATCTTCAAATTCAAGTTCAACGCCTTCCATTCTGAAGAGTTTTTTATATTGTTTTACAATTGCATTCTTAGGTTCCGTTAAAATAGAAAGCAATGCTTCTTCATTTAATGAATTCAGAACGGCGGTTATAGGCAGCCTGCCGATAAATTCCGGAATAAGACCGAACCTGATAAGATCATCCGGCTCTACCTGCCCCATAAGCTCATCATATTGTTTTGATTTTTTGCTTATGATCTCAGTTCCAAAACCGATGGATGTCTGTGAGACTCTCTGTTGGATAACTTTTTCAAGTCCATCAAACGCGCCACCGCAAATGAAAAGTATATTTTTGGTATTAATACTTATTAGAGGCTGCTCAGGGTGTTTCCTGCCGCCTTTGGGCGGCACATTGGCGGTTGTACCTTCTATTATCTTGAGTAATGCCTGCTGAACTCCTTCGCCCGATACATCACGGGTAATAGAAGTGCTATCTGATTTACGGGAAATTTTATCGATTTCATCAACATATACTATTCCGCGCTCGGCTTTTTTAACATCATAGTTTGCTGATTGCAGCAGGTGTACGAGAATTGTCTCAACATCATCACCAACATAACCGGCTTCAGTCAGAGTTGTAGCATCTGCAATTGCGAATGGTACATCAAGCAGTTTTGCCAGGGTCTGTGCAAGAAAAGTTTTACCGCTTCCGGTCGGACCAATGAGCATGATATTGCTTTTTTCTATCTCAACATCATCAACATAGCTGAACTCGTTTGAGTCAATTCTTTTGTAATGATTATAAACTGCCACTGAAAGAACTTTTTTAGCGGCATCCTGCCCTACAACATACTGATCCAAAAACTTTTTAATTCCCTCCGGGGTAAGCTCGTGCCTCTGGGGCAGATTTTTATTCAGGCTTGCTGCTGTACTCTGCTTTATGATAGTCATTGCATTGGTAATGCACATATCGCAGATGTAGACCTTTTTGCCGACATAGTTTGAAGGTCCAGCGATCATGCTTGTTACCTTATTTGCGCTTCTGCCGCAAAATGAGCAAACCGGTGAATTAATGTTTTTGATGTTTGTTTTATTGGACATGTTTTAGATATGTATAATTTAAGTCCTGTTTGTTGATGTTTTATGTGTTGAATCTGTGTGAAATCAGTACTGGAGAGGAGACTCGAACTCCTAAGCCTTACGGCACATGCTCCTAAGGCATGCGTGTATACCAATTCCACCACTCCAGCAAACATAACTCTATTGTCAAGATCTCTGGAGTCTTACGGCATCCCGCCCTGGCGGGACGTGTATACCAATTCCACCACTCCAGCAAAGATAACTCTATTGTCAAGATCTCTGAAGTCTTACGGCATCCCGCCCTGGCGGGACGTGTATACCAATTCCGCCACTCCAGCTTAAAAACTAAAAAGAACTTACCAAACTTAAACAATAAAGTATTAAAAATCAAGAACCCTATAAAAATAATGCGGTTACGGTATATAGCTAAAGAATAAGTTTAAATATTGACTTATTCGCAGGGTTCCTTAGTATTTAATGCTTAAAAATAAATAAAGGTTGCATTCTGTGCAATACTGTAATTACATTAATTTAAGTTAAAACATCAAGTCGGCGCGACTGGACTTGAACCAGCGACCCCCACTACCCCAAAGTGGTGCGCTACCGGGCTGCGCTACGCGCCGAATGAATCAGTACAAATTTAAATATTAAAAAGTAACAAAAAAAGCCACGAACTTTGCTTAATTTTATCAGCTGTCTAAACTAATGATCCTCGTGCCACGAATACGCATAACTAAGATTCTAAATTAATGAAAGTTTTTTGTCGATTGAAAGTTTTTAGAACATTTAACTTCGTGGAACGAGTAGCTTTTTTTGTTTCAACATTCATTCATTTCTATGCAGTGAAACGGAGAGACAACTGCCCAAGGATATATTCATAGTAGACTATTAAATATATCAAAAAAGACCAGTATGATCTATCAATTATTAACAAAGATGCTGAAACAAGTTCAGCATGACATAATTTTTTTAAAAAATAATGATTACGATATATTAAAGCTAAAATAAAAAAGTCCGGTTCAAACCGGACTTAAATTTATTAATTATTATCTTAGTTACTAATCATCTAACTGGTTATATAATTCTTCCAGAAACTTCCGGAGTTCTTTAAGATCTTCAACCATCTTATCGCTTTCTCTGTCACCATCCTCCATTACTGCGGTTTCGGTCCCCTGGTGACTATCAAACAGACTCAATTCACCTGCTTTTTGTTTTTGAACTTCAACTACATTCATATCAGATTTTTCGGCGCCGTCATCTCCAACATTGTAATTTTTAATGATCTTTTTGGCTCCTTCAATAGTATATTTTTCCTCTTTAAGCAGCTTTTTGATAAGCAGGATCATTTTGATATCTTTATTTGTATAAATCCTGTTACCTGATGAATTTTTAGCAGGGTTTAATTGTTCAAACTCTGTTTCCCAATACCTCAATACATACTGTTCCAGGTCACATATTCTGCTCACCTCGCTGATAGAATAATACAGCTTCTTCATTGAAAAATTTTTCATAGCCATAAATTTAATTCTTATGATTTAATTCAAAAATACTTATTTTTGTGATACTTTTCAACAGGTAACTATCAAAATACTTCATTTATTTAGATTAGTCAATAGCAAATGCAAGCAGTTATGCTTAAATTAGCTGCATAAAGGAAAAAATGAACGAAATTAGGGTTAGATTTGCACCTTCGCCTACCGGATTTTTGCACGTTGGCGGCGCCAGAACGGCCATATTCAATTGGCTTTTTGCCAGGAACAGAAATGGCAAGTTTTTGCTCAGAATTGAAGATACTGATCCTGAAAGAAGCAAAAGTGAGTTATCTGAACATATCATTCGCAGCATGAACTGGCTGGGTATGATTGCCGATGAGCCAATTGTTTACCAGGCTTTGAATATCGAACGCCATAAACAGGTGGCAATGGAATTACTGGCAAGCGGTAATGCATACTATGCTTTTGAAACCCCGGAAGAGCTTGAAGAACAAAGAAAGATCGCACAGAGAAATAAGGTGCCCTTCAAATATAACAGAGCTTCACTTGAACTTCCTGAAGAAACTATCCGGCAGTATGTTGCTGAAGGCAAACCTTATGCAATAAGATTCAGGGTCCCTGAGGGAATAACGGAGTTTGAAGATATTGTTCACGGAAAAACTTCATTCAGGAATTCTGATATTGATGATTTTGTGATCCTTCGTTCAGATGGTTCGCCCGTGTATATGATTGCGGTTGTGGTAGATGATCATGACATGAAAATATCTCACATCATAAGGGGCGATGATCACTTATCCAATACTCCAAAGCAGATATTAATGTACAGGGCAATGGGCTGGGAAGTGCCCGAGTTCGCACATCTGCCAATGATCCTCGGTGAGGACAAGAAAAAGCTTTCCAAAAGACGTAATCCTGTTAGCACTGAAGAATACAGAGATAAAGGCTATCTGCCGGACGCACTTTTCAACTTCCTGACACTTCTTGGATTTGCACCCGAAAACAATGCAGAGGTTGTCTCAAGGGAGGATCTGATAAAGATCTTCACTTTTGAGAGAGTAAACAAAAAATCTGCCGTGTTTGATATGAAAAAGCTGAACTGGATAAATGGTGAATATATCAAAAAGACAGGACCTCCAACACTTATCAGCCTGCTACAGAATTCGAAAATAGGCAGAGAAATGGAAATTGATCTAACCGGATTTACTGATGAATATCTGACAAAAGTGTTTGACCTTATGAAAGAGCGAATTTCAACAATAAATGAAATTCTGGAATATGGTAATTACTTCTTTAATGAACCTTCAGGTTATGACGAAAAGGGTCTTTCAAAACACTGGTCATCCGAAATGAAACCTCATATCAATGATCTTGCTAATGAGCTTAGATCAACCGATACCTGGACTTCTGTCAACTTAGAGCACATTTTGAGAGTTTTCGCTGAAAACAGGGGCTTAAAAGCGGCTCAATTCATTCATATTCTGAGACTATCGGTAACCGGGAAAACCGTAAGTCCCGGTATATTTGAAGTACTTGAAATTTTGGGGAAAGATACGGTATTACATAGAATTACTGATTTTGTGCAAAAAAATTAAATTTTATATTGTTTTTTTCCATTTCAATAGTTACATTTGCTTCAATCAAAGCGTTAACATTTAATTAACAAAACCTCTCCCTAAATAAGGAGAATTATTGGAGGTAATAACTACATGAAATATCTTAAACTTTTTGTATTGGCAGTAGCTTTTCTTTTCGCTGCTAATACTTATTCACAGTGGACATATTGCAATGGTTCTGCTGGTATGACCGGTCTTGGAACAAATCCCGGCATATACTGTCTCGACGGAAACAACGCAATAGTTGTCGGAGGCGTAACAGGTGCACCAAAAGTTTACAAAACCACAAACGGCGGCGTCAACTTTGTTAACATAACTGCAAACCTAACCGGACCTGAATTATATGCAGGCTGTATGATTGATGCAAATACATTAATGGTTGGCGATGGCGCAGGTAATGCTAAATTATGGAGATCAACTGATGGCGGCGTTAGCTGGACAACGGTTTTAACAACAGGCGGTTCGGGAGGATTTTTTAACGGTATCGTTAAATCTAACTTAACTCCCGGATTTGTTGTAGCACAGAGCGATGGACCGACAGGTTCGGGCGCAACTTGCGTAATGTATATTTCAACAAACTCAGGCGCAACATGGACACCTTCGCTTCAGACGGGTGTTGGATTTACAATTGGTTCATTGCCTGCAGTATTCTGTATAGATAACCAGTTCTTTGGTAACGGTGCAAGCACTACACCAAGGGTTGCAATAACAACAAACGGCGGTACAACATGGAGTGGATATCCTATCAGTGTTACAGGTACATTTACATCCGGCGTAGCTTTTAACAATAACAAGCAAAATGGACTTGGTATTTCAAGCGCTTCATATCCGAATATTTCTAGAACAACAAACGGCGGTGTAAACTGGACAACACTTTCAACAGGCGGTACAGGAACAAGCACGCTTAACGTTTTAAGATGGGCACCCGGAACAGACATCTGCTATTTGGCTACATCACTTGGTATTATGGTTACCACAAACAATGGTACATCATTTTCCAACATGACAACAAGCTCAATTACAGGTTTCTTTGATATTTCAGTTCAGGTTGTAGGCGGCAACATAGTAGGTTATGCAGTAGCAGGCGATGGAAGCGTTGTAAAACTTTCAACCCCTGTTGCAGTTGATCCGGAAAACACAACTACACCATCAACATTCGCACTTGAACAGAATTATCCAAATCCGTTCAATCCTTCAACAACAATCAAATATTCAGTACCGGTCAGCGGTAATGTATCAATAAAGGTATATAACAGCATCGGCGTTGAAGTTATGACAGTTGTTAACAAGAACCATGTTGCAGGTAACTATGTTGAAAACGTTGATCTCAGCGGACTTTCATCAGGTATCTACTTCTATACATTAACATCAGGTGATTTTAAAGATACAAAGAAAATGATGTTAGTAAAATAACGAAGTTATTTTGCAAACCTTGTTTCTAAGGTTAGTAAAATAATTCATTTATTTTGAAGTTTATTTAGTATTTCAAAAACCCCGCTGAATAAGCGGGGTTTTTTATTTTGGTTTGAGATTTTTTTCATAAATCGTTAGATTAGTAAAAAACCTCGTCAATAATATGATAAAACCTGCCCTTTGGCTGATTATTTCATTAAACATTGCAGTTACGGCTGCCTTTTCGCAGTGGACTGTGACTTCACAACTTTCAGCAAATGACCTGGGAAGTTACCCCACAATTTCTGTCCCCAATTGCAGTACAATTGTTATAGGCGGCGGAACCACTAACAATCCCAGAGTATACCTTTCTACCGACACCGGATTGAATTTTGCAAATATCACCGGAAACATTACCGGCGCAGAATTGTATACAGTATTTGCTTTAAACAAAGATACCATTTTTGCCGGTGATGGCGGAAATCCGGGCGGTACCGGCGGAAATGCAAAAATATATAAAACTACCAATGGCGGTTTAAACTGGGTTGTTGCATTAACAACCGGAGGTAATAGCGGATTCATTAACGGTATAACTTTCAGTCAGCTGAATCCTGATTTTGGGATAATTATCAGCGATCCTGCGGAAAACAATGACTCATTCTGGGTAGCAAAAACTCACAACAGAGGACAAACCTGGCAAATAACAAAAGCGCCAAATACAGCCCAGTATACAATCCAGAATTCAGGTTTCGCAGTTGATAGCTTGTTTTATGGATTCGGGCTCAGCACAACCCCTGCAAAGTTTTATATGACAACAGACGGTGGAATCAGCTGGGTTGTAAAGACTATCGGATTGAACGGGTTTTCTGTGCCTTCTATTGCATTCAAGTCAGATAAGATGACCGGGATAGCAATAAGCGATATTGCTTTGCCAAATATCGCAAGGACAACTAATACAGGTGTAAACTGGCTGCCTGTTAACATAGGAGGGAATACTTCAGGAATAGCGACTGTTAAATGGATCCGGGGTACAAGTATTTTCTTCCTTGCAGCAAGCAATATCAAACGTTCATCTGATAACGGGATAACATGGTATGAAATGAATACCGAAGGTGTTTCCAATTTCGCGCATATGGATGTGTTCCCGACCGGGGCAAACTCAATCTGCGCGTACGCATTGGCTTCAAACGGCAAGGTGTTAAAATTTGAAGGGGAGCCATTCGGCATAGACCCCAATAATACATCAGTACCAACTGAATTTAAACTTGAACAGAATTATCCAAATCCTTTTAACCCCGAAACTACAATAAAATACTCTGTGCCCAAAGCCGGTTTGGTTAAGATCTCTGTATATGACCTGAACGGAAAAATGATCAAGCTGGTTACAGAAAATTATCACACAATTGGTAATTATACCGAGACAGTTAACCTGAGCGAATTTTCTTCCGGTGTATATATTTATGAGTTATCGGCTGATGCAGTAACCATTTCCGGAAAAATGGTACTCATAAAATAGGTTGTTACCATATCACAAGTTTCTCCCTGCAATAATTTCTGCAATTATAGGAATATTTACTTTAATTGTTAATTCACAATTGTTTAATTATATTTGACTCGGTATTAAACTAATATTATAACATGAATCCATTAATTCATTTATTTCTGGCAGGTTTCTTTTCGGTTGTCCCGATGATCATGTATCTGGTTATCATTTGGTGGATGGATAGATACGAACGTGAGCCTTTCTGGCTTGTGAGTATGAACTTTTTCTGGGGAGCAACGGGCGCCATTATTTTTGGCATTATCGGCAGTATGATAATGGGTCTTGGAGTAACCGAGTTTATATACCAGTTTGCCAATGATTCTGACGCAGGTACGCTTAACAATCTTGCGGGAGCAGTTATAGTTGCCCCGGTAGTTGAAGAATCCACAAAAGGAATATTTCTTCTTATGATGGCTTTCAGCCGCCATTTTGACGGTCCGGTTGATGGAGCGGTATACGGCGGGGCTGTTGGGCTCGGTTTTGGAATGACTGAAAATTTCCTTTATTTCATGAGTTTCCCGCAGGATTATGTGGGTTTATTCGCACTAATTATTATAAGGACATTGTTTTCAGCAGTTCTGCATTGCTGCACTCAGGCAGTATTTGGCGCTGCGATCGGGTTTGCGAAATTTAAAGGATTGTTCGCAAAGCTCACAATTATTCCCCTTGGTTTAGGAATTGCTATTTTCATGCACTTTATGTGGAACCTGACGGTCAGTTTTAATTCAACCGCTCTGATTGGATTTGCATTCATGATAATGTCGGTAATAATAATATTCACTGTTTTCCAGTTCGCCGTACATCATGAAGGAAAGATAATACACAGGGAATTGACTGATGAATCAAATACCACAGGATATATTCCAAAAGAACATTTGCTGCACCTGCCTTTCACTTCCAAGAGGTATAAAAAAGGCTGGCTTGCATCTGATATTAACCAGAAGGAATATGTCAAAACAGCTATCAAGCTTGCTATCAGAAAAAACCAGGTTAAGAATATCAAAGCAACCGGTAACAATGTATATGTAAGGGAAGTTGAAACTCTCAGAACAAAGATCTACACAATATTATTTTACAATCAGCAGAAGACACAGTAAATTATTCAGTACATAAAATTTTCAAAGCCAGTCATGCAGCCGCGGATTGGCTTTTTAATTTCAATAAATGACCGTTTCGATAATAATAGCCAACTGGAACACAAAAAACCTGATAGAAGATTGTGTGAACTCAATTTTCAGTTCAACGCCAACTAACGAATTAAATTATGAGGTTATAGTAATTGATAATGCTTCAACAGATGGCAGCAGAGAGTACCTGCGCTCTGTTAAAGATAAAGTTACACTGATTGAAAATGAGACCAATATTGGCTATGCTAAGGCCTGCAACCAGGGAATGAAAATAGCCAAAGGTAAATATGTATTGCTGCTGGGCAGTGATACAATTATGAAAGCCGGCACTCTTAAAGCCTGCGCGGATTTTCTTGATACAAACTCAAATGCCGGTGCGGCAGCATGTAAGCTTCTTAATCCGGATGGCAGTACACAGAACAGCCTGAAGAAATTCCCGAAGCTTAAAAATGCGTTCTATACTTATCTTTCGTTTAACAATCTGAACCGTACTTATGACATGGCTGATTTTGATTACAAAAGCACCACGGAGGTTGAGCAAGCTGCCGCGACATTCCTTATGATCAGAAAGGATCTGCTTGAGAAAATTTCTTATTTTGATGAATCTTACAGGATATTATACAATGATGTTGATCTTTGCAGCAGGATATGGGAAGCCGGTTACAAAATATATTTTCTGCATACAGTTTCCATAATTCATTACGGCAGCCACTCTACAAAAAACGCTGGTTTTGCCCTCAGGAAAATTATGTACAGTGATATTTACAGGTATTATTCAAAACATTTTGGCTTTAAGGCTAAGTTTTTATACCCTATTTTAGCCTTCAGACTTATTATAGTATCCACTATTAAATCCTGAGGAGACATTAAACAATAAGAATGTCATTAAGAGATAAAGTAATAAAGAATACTTTTTACCACTTTATAGCACAGGCATTCGGCTTTTTGTCACCATTCGTATTAACCCCGCTTATAATATCGTACATTGGCCAGACTGAATTCGGCATATACGCAATAGTACTTGGATTCATCGGTACTTTCGGGCTGCTTGATTTCAGCTTTTCAGCGTCATTTATCAAGTTCATATCAGAACATTATAACCGCAAACAGTACGAAGAACTGAACAAAACCATTAATACCGGATTGTTCTTTTATATATTCTTTACGATAGCAATTTGTGCTGTTGTGTTGATCTTCTCGAAGCAGGTACTAAGTCTCATCAATATCCCCCCTGAACTATTTGAACTTGCGGAGTTTTCTCTATATATAAGCCTGATCATATTTTTTGTTGCAACCTCAAGTACCATATTCGTTTCTGTACTCATAAGTATTCAAAAGATGTATCTCAACAGTATCATAGGTCTTGTCATAAATATCTTAAATTTTGCAGTAACTTATGTGTTACTTGTATCAGGATTCGGGCTGAAAGGAATTTTATACGCACAGCTGGGAGCTGTAATTGTGAGTGTTTTCTTTAATATTTTCCTTGCCTACAAAGAAGTTCCGGAGATCAGGATCAGATTTTCGCTTCTGAACAAAGCTACATTCAGGTCAATGGGTTCTTTTGGCCTTCAGATGCAGGTCTCACGGTTTTCTTCTTTTCTTTCTGAGAAATATGATGAATTTCTTCTCGGTTATTTTTCGACCTTGGGCAATGTTACCTTTTTTAATCTCGCAAACCGGGTTACCAGGCTTGGGAAGTTTTTCCCGCTGCAGTTGTTTCAGCAGGTAGCTCCTGTTGCGGCTGAACTGAATGCGAATAAAGATGAGCACAGGCTTAATGAATTGTTCTTTGAAGCAACAAAATATCTCACAGTCTTTTCAGCTCCTATTTTTTTGTTTATTTTTGTTTTCTCGGAATTATTGATAACTACATGGCTGGGACCCGGCTACGAAATGACAATTTACCTTTTAAGAATTCTGGCTGTTGGACAGCTTGTCAACCTGCTGATATCCGCTCCCGGGAATTCCATAATACCTAATATGGGTGTACCCAAATACCTTATGTATGAAGGAATTATCAGCCTTGCGGTAAATCTGGTACTCAGCTTCATCCTTATAAAATACTATGGTATAGTTGGCGCTGCAATTGGTACCACTGCTGCAACTTTAGCGGCATCAACTTACATTTACATTACATCCGCAGGTTTTTTCAGAGAAAACCCGTTAAAATTTCTGTATAAAAGTTACTTTAAACCAATAATAATTGCTGTAATACTCTGTATTTTCGTTTATTTGATTTACTATTATACAATTTCATTTGTTAAACTTCCTGCCGGAAGATTATCGGGAATGCTCCTGATCATAGTCACTTCAGGATCATTTTTTGTTTCATATGTTCTCATTTTATGGAAATCCGGGTTTCTTAATGAAAGAGATAAAGATAACATGACAAAACTGATGAGATTAATAAACCCGCTCAGGAAAAGAAAGTAAATGAAGATCAATTTTATTGTACCTGAAATTACAAGAACAGGCGGAATGAACATCATTTTTCAATATGCAAACAGATTGCTGGAGCGTGGGCACGACGTAGAATTGTATTCGCCTATCATACCTTTTAATCTTCATAAGAACCGTTTCAGGTGGTATTACTTTAAATACCAGATAAGATCATTGTTGAATTGGCTGCGCAAAGGAAGAAAGATAATTCCTTCAAATATGTATCCGTATAAGTTTAAAATAAATTTTGTACCGGTTATGCTTAATATGTTCGTAAGGGATGCTGATGTATCCATTGCAACATCATGGCCTACGTCATACCCGGTTTATCATTTCAGCGCCGCTAAAGGAAGGAAATATTACCTTATACAGGATTATGAAAATTGGAATGCAAATGTTAAATTAGTAGATAGATCATACAAGCTTCCCTTAAAAAGAATAGTTTGCTCAAAGCATATGCAGAACCTGATTTACAAAAAATTCGGATCTGAATCCGAGCTGATTTATATAGGTTTGGATAGAAACAGATTTGAAAATAAAAATAAGAAATACAACGATCCGCCAGTAATAGTTTTTCAGGATCATTCGCTTCCTAACAAAAATGTGGCAGCTGCAATATACACCTGCAGCAGGATCAAAAGTGAATATCCGCATATCAAATTCAGGGCTTTTGGTGTTAAGAAATACAATGATCTGCCGTCATATATTGAGTTTCACGAAAATCCCGGAGACAGAGCTTTGACAGAGATTTATTCAACATCAGATATTTTCCTGTTTTCCAGTAAATATGAGGGTTTTGGCTCTCCTCCATCAGAAGCTATGGCATGTAAATGTGCGATAGTAGCCAACAAAGTAGCCGCAATCCCGGAGTATTCCAATCATATGGAAACGGCAATTCATGCTGATCCTGAAGATCCTGACGGGCTGTATAAAGGAACAAAGTTCCTTCTTGATCATCCTGATAAACTCAGGGAAATTTCAGAAGCAGCTTATATCCACATCAGGGAATTTATGAACTGGGACAAAAGCATCATCCATTTTGAAAAATTCATAAGTAAGTAGATTGCTGATCTCAATAATAATTGTAAATTACAATACCGGCAGTATTCTAAATGACTGCATCAATTCTGTTAATAAAATTGAAAAAAGCAGTGATACTGAAATTATTATTGTTGATAATTATTCATCGGATGACTCAAAGGAGATTATCGCGCAGTTATCAGGCAAATACAAAAATGTAAAATATGAATATACAGAATCACTGATAAGTTTCTCAGCAGCTAACAACAGGGGGATAAAACAGGCATCGGGTGAATTTATTTTGATAATGAATCCGGATATTATTTTTACTGAACCTGTGCTGGAAAAACTTATATCATTAATGAAAAGTAACGAAACAATTGGGGCTATATCACCTGCTTTAGTTGGTACCGATGGAAAATTTCAGAGGAATTATTTTCAGCGGTATCCATCTATCAGACAGTTTATTTATTATCACTCAATTATTGCTAAATTTTTTAACCGCTCTGCTAAGAGGATGAACAGGTATCTTGAGAATCAGGATATAGATATATCGACCGGCAAAATTTATTTCACTGAACAAATACCGTGCGCGTTTTTTCTTACGGGAAAAGATACAATTACTGAACTGGGTCTGATGGATGAGTCTTACAAATTGTTCTTTGAAGATGTAGACCTAAGCTATAGATTCGCACAAAGGAACAAATTACTTGCTGTTGATACCGGCGTCAGTGTAACACATCACGGAGGATCAAGTTTTAAGACAAAGGAAAACTGGTGGCTGCACGGCAGATACATAATGAGTATGTTGAACTTCTTTATAAAGCATTACTCTCCCGCTAGAACAACATTTCTAAGAATATTGATCAGAATGAATTCATATACAATATTGCTTATTGAAGCCATAAAAAGTCTATTTGGCAGAAAAGATGAATACAGATTTAAAAAGCATAAACATCTCATTCAATTATTGAGGGAAGAGAATTGATAAGCATAGTTATCCCAAATTATAACGGGTCAGAGCACTTAAAGACATGTTATGCGTCTTTAAAAAAACAGACTATGCAGGATTTTGTGGTTATACTTGCCGATAACGGCTCAAAAGATGACTCGGTTGAATTTACTAAAGAACAGTTCACTGATTCAGTAACAACTGAAATAGGTTATAACTCAGGCTTCGCAAAAGCCGTTAATGAAGGGATTAAATACTCTCTTAAACACTTCAACAGCAATTTAATATTACTGCTTAATAACGATATTGAATTGGAAGCTAGTTTCCTAGAAATTGCTCAAAAATCATTAAATTCTGACTCAAATGCCTCAATATTGGCAGTTAAAATGCTGAACTATTTTAACCGCGATATTATTGATGACTGCGGGGATTTTATAAAGGCAAACGGTGGCTCACCGCTTGCGCGCGGGAATAATGAAAAGGATATTGGGCAATATGATAAACCAGAATATATTTTCGGCGCATGCGCCGGTGCAGCTTTCTATAAAAAGGAAGTATTTGAAGATATAGGTTTGTTTGATGAAACATTCTTTGCATATTATGAAGATATTGATCTCAGCTTTCGCGCACAGTTGGCCGGTTACAAATGTTTGTATGAACCAAATGCAGTTTGTTACCACAAACGCGGCGGCACAAGCTCAGTTGCGACTCACGGCTTCCAGACTGAAATGTGTGAGCGGAATCTGGTTTTGATGCGCATCAAAAACTATCCACTATCAATTTACATGCTCTACCAACCGCTGTTTTTTATTGCGAGATTGAAAAGATATTACTCGTTACTAAGATTCCATTCTTTTACAGTACTTGCACGGGCAATAAAAGGATATTTGCGCGGCACTTTTTTACTTACTTCAAAACTGCCTGCAAGATCTAAGATTCAGAAAAACCGAAAAGTGACAGCAAATTACATAAAAGGATTATTCGTAAAATGAACGAGGCAGTTTCAATAATAATACTGAATTATAACGGCAGGCAGTTTTTAAACGATTGCCTGGGCTCTGTATTGAAGCAGTCTTACAGCAATTTTGAATTGATCTTATTTGATAATAATTCTGCTGATGACAGTATTGGTTTTGTGGAAAGTAATTTCATTGATAACAGGTTAAAACTTGTACGATCTGACCGAAACATTGGTTTTGCAGGCGGTAACAATGAAGCGCTGAAACACTGCTCTAACGACATAATAGTTTTACTGAATAATGATACAGTTGTTGAATCAGACTGGCTTGGGGCCCTTGTGGAAGCAGTGAAGGAAGGCAATACCATTGCTTCTTCTTTTGTGATCACTGAAGGAATTCCTGAAAAGTATTACGAAACGAATGGTTCGGTATCTTACCTGATGTATAACATCATGAATATATTTCCTGATATCGAAGATGAGTTTTACCCAAATGGCTGTTCATTGGTATTCAGGAAAAGTGAGGTCGGAAATCCGTTTGATGAAGATTACTTTTTTTATGGTGAGGATGTTTACCTGGGGCTGAAAGCCCGGTTTAAAGCAATGAAGGTTAAATTTGTGAAGAATTCTGTAGTTCACCACAAAGGCTCAGGTTCAGCTGCATCAAACAGCTTCCGCACGTTTTGCCAGGAGCGTAACAGGTTTATGAATCTGTATTTATTTTTCAGCTTAGGTTTTATTCTTAGAATGCTTCCATATATCACATTTAATCATACTATCAAAACTATTCTTTCACTGTTTTCACGCAGGCATTCAACAATCGGACTCTTAAAGGCATATCTTTGGTTCTACTTTAATATCCCAACTATCCTAAAAAAAAGAAAAGAACTTAAGGCTGCAAAACAGGTTAATGAAAAAGAGATCATTAAGTACATTTCATGTAAAATAGTAAATGATGGCTATGCATTTGCTTCAATATTAAACTCTCTTTCATATGTATACTCACGGCTTACAGGCATTAAACCTGTTGAATATTATTTAAAAAATAAAATGCTGTTATAAAATTTCGATTATACTGCCCTAATCACTTACTACAATCAATTTTAATGCTTATTTTTGTAATCAAACAATTCAATTTTGGGTAAATTTAAGATATTACAGCTAATTGATGGCGGTTTTTTAGGCGGCGGACAGACGAATGTGCTATCCATTGCTAAAAATGCAGATAGAACCAAGTATGAAATATCGATAGCTGCTGCCGGAGGAGAAAAATTTGAGGAGGAAGTCCAAAGGAATAATATCACTTTTTACCCGATAGAGCTGCCAAAGCTGCTGAGAACAAAATACCTGAAAAAGCTTGAGACTCTTTATGAAGAGCAAAAATTTGATCTCATACACACGCACGGCGGCGTTGCGGGGTTTTACGGCAGGATACTGAAAAAACACCACCCTGAAATTAAATGTGTACATACGATTCATGGAATACATTACATAAACAGCGGCAATCTTTTGAGGAAAAGCGTTTCAAAGACTATAGAGCAGTATCTTGTACAGTTTACTGACAGAACAATTTGTGAAACTCATAATGATTTTTTAACAGCTGTAAAGAATAAAATTGCGGACAGAGTTAAAACTGATATTATACCGAACGGAATAGATGTATCAAAGTTTGCGAACTTAAAAAAGAATTCTGCATTAATTAATGAACTTGGTTTGAATGCAGAGAATTTCATCATAGGAAATATTTCACGGTTTGATGAACAGAAAAATCAGCAGTTGATCTTGCAGGCAGCCTACTTTCTGATACGAAAGTACCCGCAAATGAGATTTGTTTTTGTAGGATCAGGTAAACATCTTAAACAAATGCAGGACCTTACCCGGGATTCAAACCTTGAAGATTATGTAATATTTGCAGGTGAGCAGGAAAATCTTGTTGATTATTATTCTATCTTTGATATTTTTGTATTTCCTTCTTTGTGGGAAGGTATGCCATATGTTCTGCTTGAGGCGATGGCTTCAAGGCTGCCGATAATCTGCAGTAATCTGCCTAACATGCGTGAGGTTGTAAAGAATGATTATTCAGCTTTTACTATAAATCCGCGCGATATGGATGATCTGTTCAGAAAAATTTCAGCGATGTACCAAAGCAAGGATTTGAGAGAAGAAATGGCGCAGAATGCTATGATCGAATCGACACAGTATGACGTATCAGAAACTGTACCGAAAATTGAGCATGTTTATGATGAGGTACTTTCATCATGAGGAGGATTGGAATATTTGGCGGCACATTTGACCCGGTACATAACGGTCATTTAATTATGGCTGAAAATGTAAAAGACCAAATGCACCTGGATGAAGTATTGTTCATTCCTTCACGCATTCCCCCGTTAAAAAATATTGATAATGTTTCAGAAGCTGCTCACAGAGTTAATATGCTGAAGCTTGCTATTGCAGACAACAAATATTTCACTTGCAGTGATGTTGAGCTGAATATGCAGGGTACGGAGCCTAACTATACTGTAAAAACATTACTGAAGCTACGCGAAGAATATCCAAAGGACCAGGTAAAGTTTTACCTGATAATCGGAATGGATCAATTGATAAACCTGCATAAATGGAAAGACCCTGGAAAGTTATTCCTTCTATCGGAAGTTATCATAATCAATCGTCCGGGTTATCTTATTCAACAGGTTGAAAACGAGTACAGCAGGCAGGGTATTTTTGTACCTGTCCCGAACATTGATATATCCGCAACTGATATCAGGTTCAGAATAAATGAGAAAAGATCAATAAAATACCTGGTCCCACCTTCAGTTGAAGAATATATTTACAAAAATAATTTATATAAATAATCATTTAGTTCTTGATGAACACCAATAATTCAATAGTTGTAATGAAGTTCGGCGGCACTTCCGTTCAGGATAGCAGTGCGATACAAAACGTGATAAATATCGTTAAAAACAATAGTTTGCAGAAGGTGGTTGTTGTTTCTGCAATTTCTAAGGCAACAACAGCGCTAGAAAACATAGCACGTTATGCTGCTGATAAGAATGTCAAGGAAGCTGAAAGGCTTCTGGATGAGATCATCAACAGGCATCATGTAATAATAAATGATCTTGTCACTGATTCAGCGCTTAGATCAGCCGCTGCAGAAAAGATAATTGGCTACCACAGACAAATTACAGAACTGGTCAAGGGTCTATCGATCATCAATGAGCTATCGCTCAGGATACTTGACGCATTCAGGGTTTTTGGTGAACTTATGTCATCAAATGTCATTTACCATGCAATGGTAAACGAGGGGCTTGATGTTGAACTCATCAATTCACAGCATGTGATCAAAACCAACAATGATTTTTCAAGGGCATACCCTAACTTTGAAGTATCACAAGTAAATGCAGATAAGATAGTAAAACCGCTGCTTGCAAAGAAAAAAATTGTATTGGCACAGGGTTTCATGGGCTCAACTGATGACGGCATACCCACAACAATGGGCAGGGAGAGCTCGGATTTTTCCGCGGCAATTTACGGCTCACTTGTTGACGCTGATGAAATACAGATCTGGACGGATGTTGACGGAGTTTTAACATGTGATCCAAACATTATTCCCGGCGCACTGAAGCTCAAAGAAATTTCTTTTAAAGAAATGGAAGAACTTTCCAATTTCGGCGCGAAAGTTCTGCACAAAAATTCAGTTAAGCCCGCGCTGAAAAAGAACATTCCCATTAAAATACTGAATTCAAAAAACACTTCATCAACAGGTACATTAATATGCTCTGAATTAAATTATCCTGAGCATATAAAATCAGTTACCTATAAAAAGAACATAATTGTCCTCAGGGTAAAGCCAAAAGAATCACTGAACCAGTTCATATTCTGGGAAATGATGCTGAATATTTTATCCCGGCATAAGCCGCAAATAGATATACTGCTTTCCTCAAATAATGCGCTCATAATTGTAATTGCTGAAAGCGCTTATACAAAAATACATTATGATGAACTTAAGCAGGAATTTGATGAAATATCGGAATGTGAAATTGTTAAAGATAAAGTGCTTATCACACTTGTTGGGTCTGATCTGAACTCGATTGATAATTTTGAACAAAGTATATTTATATGTAACCCTGGTATTAAAGCTGAGTCTATAATTTTCGGATTCAATCCTCACAGTTTTTCTTTACTGGTAAATGCAGCTAATTGTGATACTGTATTGAAAAATCTCCACAAAGAATTCTTTGAGAATAAGACAAATGGTTCAGGATTATTTGAAAAACTCACCAAAAAAGAAGAAAAGAGTATAGCATAATGATAAAACTGGCTTTGGTAGGCTATGGAAAAATGGGCAAGATGATAGAATCTCTTGCACCTGAAGATCAGTTTACTATTACCGGGACATATGATGTAATAAATCCGGTGAAGGAACATCTAAAGAACGGAACTGAGGTAGCAATTGAGTTTTCAACTCCCGCAAGCGTGATTGAAAACATTGAATTCCTTTCATCCCGGGGAATTGACGTAGTATGCGGCACAACGGGCTGGTATAACAAAGCGGATGTAGTAAAAGACATCATAAAAAAGAACGGTACTGGATTTATTTATGCCAGTAATTTTTCAGTGGGAGTGAATATTTTCTTCCAAATAGTGAGAAATTCTGCCAAGCTAATTAACAGTTACCCGCAATACAATACTGGCATAAAGGAAGTACATCACACACAAAAGCTGGATAAACCAAGCGGAACTGCTATCAGAATTGCGGAATATCTAATTGAGGGCATAAGTAATAAGAGTTCATCTGTAAGTGATTCCGCAAATCCGGATGCAAGTGAGATAAATATCATTTCTGAACGCATTACTGATGTTGTTGGAAGACATGAAGTTGATTTTGAAAGCGAAGCTGATACTATATCACTTATACATAATGCCAAATCCCGGCGGGGCTTTGCAGAAGGCGCACTTCTGGCTGCGAAATTCATAAAAGGTAAAAAGGGATTTTACAAATTCGAAGATATTTTCAGTGATTTAAATTTAAAATAAATCTAACATTTAGTAAAATGGAAGAAAATAAGGAACACCTAAATACTGCAGTAGAAAACGAAAGTCCGGAAATACCTGAAAACATTTCCATTGGTGATGCAATGGCAGGTGTTTTTTCAGAACCAGGGGAGACATTCCGCTCTGTAAAACTATCTGCAAAAAAGAATTATTGGCTGATACCGTTGTTAATTTTGATTGTTGTGAGTATGCTCTCCAGCATACTGGTTACCCGCGATGAGGAACTGACTTCTGAAATTAAAACCCAGCAGAAAGAAGCGATGAAAAAGCGCTTTGATGAAGCTATCAAAGAGGGTAAGATGACAAAGGAGCAGGCAGATGAACAGCTTACGCAAACCGAAAAAATGTTCGGCGGCAGTACGTTTGTTATTTTTGGACTAATAGGTTCAATTGCCGGCGTACTGATAATTTTCTTTCTAAAAGCATTGATATACTGGGGAGGTTTGAAATTATTCAAAGGTACTGCAGGGTACGGCGACATTATGAATGTGCTGGGGTTAACAGCCCTTATAACAGCTATCCAGATGGTGGTTGATACTGTGCTTGCTATTCTTATGGGAAAATTGCTGATGAACATCGGACCTGTGCTGCTGATCTCAAAAGAAGCCGTAAGTAAAGATATGTTTGCGTTCATTGCAAATTTTGATCTTATCAATATATGGTATACTATAATTGTTGGTATCGGGCTTGCAAAAGTATCAGAACTTAAGAGTTCTGTGACAATCCCGTTTGTATTTGTATTATGGCTTGCTTGGGTATTACTTTCCTCATTCGGTCCCTTTGGTATGTTTATGGGAAGGTAAAATTTCCGGTTAATAGTGATAACAAAAAAGCCCGGCAGCAGCCGGGCTTTTTTTAGGAATGAATACATTATTTGCTCAGGATCATTTTCCTGGTCAAACTAATACCTCCGCTTTGAAACGTATAGAAATAGATACCTGAAGATAATCCTGAAGCATCAAAGCTGACTGAATACCTGCCTGCCTGTTTGAACTCATTTGCAAGAACAGCAACCTCTTTGCCAAGCAGATCATATACGGCAATCTTCGTGAATTCACTTTTGGGCAGATCAAATGTTATCTTGGTTCCCGGGTTAAATGGGTTTGGATAGTTCTGGTAGAGTGAAAACGAAGACGGAATTTCAGCGCCAATAGTATTTACAGCTGTTAACTGATCAGTTAATAATTTGGCAAGCTGGCCGCCGTATGCGCCCATATCATTCCTTAAACCGCCGCGGGACGGGTACTTAGCAAGTGTGCCGTTGTTGGGATCAGCAAGATCATTGTACTGTACGCTTGAATCGCCTTTATCAATGCACGGCGAGCTATTCTGCAGGATATAGTTAGAATCAGCAAACAGAGGCTCATCGCTAATATTTCCCGAGCCAGAGAAACCACCTTGAATATTATTGTAAGTCGCAGTTACACTTCCGCCTGAAATTGAAATCTGGTTTGTAGAATTACCTCTGATAATATTATTTCTTATAATTATTATTGAACTTAAACATAAAACTCCGCCTGTTCCGGATGCAGAGTTATTCAAGATCGTATTATTTTCAAGAATCCTTGAAGTTCCCGGGGAAGTGCTTAATATCCAGAATGCCCCCCCTCCTCCAAAAGAAGTACCGCCTGAGTTTTGAATAACTATATTATTCTTAAATATACCGCCTGAGTAATTCAAAACCACACCGGGTCCGTACAAACCTTTGTTCAGCATAATAATATTATTATAGACTTTAGGATTACTGTCACCCATCCTCATTCCGCCTCCGCCTGCACTGACTGCGCCTGTAATATTTATTGCCTCATTATTCCTAATAATATTATTCTGAATGTACGGAGAGGAATATTGAATAAGTATACCTCCTCCTTCTCTGTATCTGTTTCCGATGGCGTGTTCATCTTCCCACAGTGTGCCTTTTCCGCCCGTTAACGTAAATCCCTGTAATACTGCAGTGGAATCTTCATGATTGGCAATAATTACACAGCTTGCCGTATCTATATGACTTGGTGTGCTGCCGTTAATTATTGTTGAACTGATAACCTGCGGGTTACCGGACTGGAAATAAGTACTAGTTACGACAATTTTTTTCCCTCTGAAATTTATGTTTTCAAAGTAAGTTCCCGGCGCAACCAGGACTGTATCACCGTTTACAGCAGCATTTATTGCCGCTTGTATTGTGGTGTACTGTGAAGGCACGTTTTTGATTTCCGAATGCACGTTTAAACTTGTTATAACGAGGGCTAAAACTATGAAAAGATATTTATTCATTCGTTTATTTAGTTTGTAAAATTGAATATTTCTCTGAATTCCTTATGATTTAAAATTTCCCTGAGTGATAATACAAAATCCGGCGGCTCCTGGAACGGGCTATCCCTGAATATTTTATTCGTACTTTCATCCAGCAATTCATCGAACCTTTCCGCCCTGCCGGCGGCAGTTGTTTCAACTGAATGAACATAATTCACATTAAAAAGGAGTTTATCAGGGTTTACATACCCGCTATTGATAAGTGCTTTGGTTTTCTTTTCACAGCTGCATGGGTTAGCCCTGCTCATCAAACCGCACCTGTTATGCATAAAGTTATATAATTGTTTGCGGGCACGGGAGAGTTTCTGCCTGAAATTATCACGGGTAATATCCATTATTTCAGCGCCAACTTTATCACTTACCTGGAAAATACCCCCAAGAATAAAAACCAGCCTCTGTTCCCGATCAAGACAAAGAAGCATCCCTGACATGCAGCTTACCTTTACTTCGTTTACAAGCGTGTTCATTTCGACCTTATAATTTTCCTGCAATGGCAAATCACTATCCGGGGTGTTTTCAATTATCTTCCAGTATTCATCAAAATTATCTGAATGTTTCTTTTCGCCTATGGACTTTTTCATATTCAGCACCTGGTTAATAACTATTCTGTAAGCCCACGTTCTGAATGCGCTCTCTTTGCGGAATGAAGAAAGCTTTGTGATAATCTTTATGAGAACTTCCTGCGTGATATCTTCTGCTTCCTGCGGGTAAAATACCATCCTTAAAGCAATGTTGTATATCCAGGCCTGGTGGCGGTATATAAGTTTTTCAAGCGCCTGCTTGCTGCCCCCGAGGGCAAGATCTATCAACTGTTCGTCTTTTTCATCAGTTGAAATCTTTTCAATAAACGGGTTTTCTATCATATTATATTAGATGATTAAAAAGGGCTAAGTGTGACAACATTATGAAAAATGTAAATAGCTGATTTTACTGAATATATAAAAAATTATTTACTGCTGTATTTCTTCCTGGTCTTAACTTTTTCAAGCTGCCTTTCAATAACAGCGGCTGCAAGCAATGAAGCTATTTCTTCTTTTGAGGGATTGTTAAAAATCTCATCGGTCTTTTTTTGGCCAACGTCGATCCTGTAAAGAATGAAAATGAGTTTCTCAACATTTTTTTCGAGCAGTTCGTGAATTCTCATCGTAAGAATTCTGTGTATTTCATCAAAAGAAAGCATATTGCCCGGGGCAAGATCGAAATTAGCGGAAATTATACTGTAAACTTCCTGTTGATCATTATTTTCTTTATTACTTTGCATAACATTGTTTACTGTAATTTGACCGCTTCAAAGAATGAAACAGAATTATCTATTATTTCATAACTTACTTCAATAGGATTGCAGCAGATCTCACAATCTTCGATATACTTCTGGCTATCAACAGAAACATCAAGCAAAAAAGATATCTCTTTCCAGCAATACGGACACGTAAAAAAGTATTCCATCAGATATTAGTTATCTCCAGTTCACATTTATGTACATTCCAGGTAAATCCCTCATTCTTAAGAAACTTTCTGGAAATATTAATATGGTCAAGAAGCTCTTGTCTTAATCCGTTTTTAACAAGCTCACCTATATATCCAAAAAGTGAATAATCCATTGAGCACGAATTATTTTCCTGGCGCATACCAACTGTGCATTTGCTGCACTCCCAGCTAACCAACTTACATAACGGAACGCAGAGTAAGAGTTCATCAAACCCTTCCGGCCAATCCATTGCAAGCCATGCGTCATAATTCCTGCCGCGTGCCGAAATTTCGAGTAATTCATCCCAGCTTTCGTCATTTGAAGCAATTTCTTCAAGTCCATCCAGTTGCTGAATAGTCAATTCAATTGCAGCTTCTTTTGTAGATCCCTTATTTATCCATTGCTGGTAAATGTTATTGTAATTCAGCAGTTTATCCAGCATTGCTCTTATTTACTTTCCGCCCAATACTTACAAAAATTAATATTGCTGTTAATATCAAAACACCGGCAACTATCATAGGCGAAGAATACTCCTCAGCCGATAAGTCACTTGAAACAAAAGGCAGCCCGCCGGCTGCTATTGCAAGCCCGAATGAGAGTCCCGCTGAAGTTGCAGGAAGTTTTTTCATATTCCTGTATAATGCTGTTACCATGACTGGCGTAACTGATTGCAGCAAACCTATCCCCGGCAATAAAAAATATATACTTGATTCACCCAGAATCAGCAAAGGAATTGCAATTATTAAGGCGGAAAAGGAATACCTTCTCCAGCCGAAATAATCACCAGCAAAGCCACCCATAATTTTGCCGCCTGCGGCCGAAAGCGAAATTAATATAATATTGATAATTTCACCCTGTTCAATATGCTGAAAAATATTCCACACTGCAGAGCGGAGCGCAATTGCCAGCAGCAGAACCAGCATAATAAAATCATGTTTCTCGAATTCGTTTACTTCACGGGGTGTATTATATGGCAACACGGGAATCTTCATCGCGAAAATCAACACTGCAAGAGCTGAAAGTAAAGTAATTATAATAGCAGCGGGAAAAATATCGTTCACAGCAAGGTACCCGCCTATTGCAAGTCCTGCGACCCCTGGAGCTGAAAACAATCCTGCACCGGAAGATCTATCAGGGGTTGAACACAATGCCAGTGCCCCCCCGCCAACGTGAAAAATTGCAGAAGCTAAGCCCGCAAATAAAACTGCGGCAAAAGGATTGACAAAAAACATTATTACTGCGGCAGCCATCAGGAAAAGTCCGGTTAAGACCGCAAGCCCGGGACTTTTTAATTTATCGGTCAAAAGACCTGCCAAAGGCTGCGCGCCGAAAGCAAGCAAATTGTACAATAATACCATTGCGCCAACACCATAAATAGAAATGGAATTAGTCAGGCTGCCCAATATCAATCCGGCGGAGCAATCTGAAACTCCATGAGCCACACCAAGCGTTACCGGAAGTATTATTTTTTTCATTTAAAGAATTAAATTAGAATAAGAAACTAAGCAAAGCAGTGACAAGATTTGCTGTAAAAGCGATCACTGCCGCCTTTTGCAGATTTACCCTAAGTAGTATCTTCACCGGGATTATTTCGGTTAAAAATACAATAATTTCGATAATTAAAAAATATATATTGAGATTATTATTAAGTTCATACTTGATAGAATATTCTGAATAAAAGTAAAAGGCAATAGGGTGAGTTAAACAATTGATAATTAAGGAGTATGAAAGTAGTTTTAGAGGTTTACTTCTTATGAAAAGGTAATATACAGCAAATTCAACAGCAATTGTTATTAACAAGGCTGTGAAATAGGTTTGCATTTTATTTCTTCATTTTCCTGATGAGGACAATTGAAACTATTGCGATCAATGCAAGAACCGGGATTAAAATTAAAAGGTAAGAACTATACTTTTCTGTCGGGGATACGATATCATCCTTAACGCCGCTTTTGGAATCTTTGGCATCAATGATATTCTTCTGAGTGTCTTTATAAAGTGTCTTTGTAGATCTGATTATCATAGTATCAGAATCAATACTTTCTACACGAAATAATTCCTGCACATAGTAATACTTTGCATCTCTATCAGCAAATGAACTGCAAATGATTTTTGACGATGGTATAAATTTGCCGTTTTCGATAAAATTCCTAAGTTGAGCATTCCTGGAATTATCATCATCAATCTGATTCAGTGAATCAAATTTTACTGCATTAAAATCCTCATTCTTAACGGAATAAATAACCGGCACACCGAACTTGCATGAAAGGTCTATAGATTTACCGGGACTAAGAACACCTGCATAAATCATTGGAACACCATTGGAATTATTTACAGGGTAGGCAACAAATGTGTAACCGGGGAACGAATCAATATTGGTTACTTCAAAGCTGTAAGAGATCTTTTTCTTTCCATCGGGAAGGAGGTCGGCTTTAACAAAAGAGCCGAAAACAAACAAAAATAAAATTGTGATAATCAGATTGTTCATTTAACCCTCCTTCACTTCAGGGGAAAGATATTAATTTCAGTTTACGCTTGCATCATCAAAGCTCTCAAGCCAGTTATCAATAACACCCATAAATGACTTTAAACATCCGTCTTCGAATGGTGAAATCAGATTAGCGGTATTAACAAGACCTAAAAATGACTGGCTGCCGCCGGCTTTGCAAAGCCTCAAATAATCTTCAAGCGCCTGTTCTCTGTTCTCGTTTGATTTCTTCCAGAACTGGAATGCGCATATCTGAGCCAGGCAATAATCTATATAGTAAAATGGACTCATATAGATGTGTCTTTGCTGCTGCCATCTGCCGCCCTTTTCGAGGAATTCATTATTATCATAATCTATATAAGGCAGGTATTTCTTTTCAATATCAAGCCAAGCCTGTTTTCTTTCAGCAGGTGTAGCATCTGGGTTATCATAAACCCAATGCTGGAATTCATCTACTGATACTCCATACGGAATAAAAATAACTGATCCTTTTAAATGTGAATATTTGAATTTGTCTGTCTGGTCTTTGAAGAAGCAGTTCATCCAGGGCCATGTTAAGAACTCCATACTCATAGAGTGTATCTCGCATGCCTCTGACGTGGGGAAGAAATACTCGGGAATTTCAAAATTGCGGCTGGAATAAGCCTGGAAGGCATGTCCAGCTTCATGGGTCAGTACTTCTATATCACCCATTGTACCGTTGAAGTTTGAAAATATGAACGGTGATTTATATTTTTCAATGAATGTACAGTAACCGCCTGTATCTTTACCCTTTTTGTTCACCAGGTCCATCATTTCATTATCAAGCATGAAGTTAAAGAACTCGTTGGTTTCCGGTGAAAGCTCTGAATACATGTTTTTGGCGCAGCTTACTATCCAGTCAGGTGAGCCGTGCGGTTTGGCGTTGCCTGATTTGTAATCAAGCGGCTGATCGTAATACTTGAATGATTCCAGCCCAAGCCTCTTCTGCTGCTTCTGTTTAAGCTTGACGGCTATTGGTACAATTGTTTCGAGAACCTGGTCACGGAAATTTTTCACCATCTCAGCGTTATAATCCGTTCTGCCCATTCTGTCGTAACCCATTTGCACAAAATTCTTATAGCCAAGTTTTTTAGCCATTCTTGCTCTTATTTTTACAAGTTCATCATATAGCCTGTCGAATTCCTCTTCGTTATCCGCAAAGAATTTCCATTTTGCTTCATTGGCTGCTTTTCTCAGGTCCCTGTCGGTTGATTCCATATACGGGATCAATCCCTGCAGGTTCTTTTCTTCGCCGTCAAAAAAAATCTTGGCTGAAGCAAGAAGTTTTGAGTAATCCGTTCTTAATTCATTTTCTTTCTTGAGGTCTTCGAGTATTTCGGGTGAAAAGGTCCTTAATGTAACTTCGGCAACATCAAAAAGCTGTTTGCCCCACTTTTTTTCAAGCTCAGTGCGGAATTTTGAGTTTACAATTGCAGTATAATATTTATGAACAAGGCCGTCAAACACGGGTGAATTTGCGTCATAAAAATTCTGCTCTTCTTCAAACTCTTTATCGTTGGTATCAATTGAGTATTTTATACTTGCAATGGTACCAAGGGTCTGGAATTCCATTCTGAGGTCATTGATATTCCTTATCAGCGCATCCTGTTCATCAAAGCTTTCAGCTTTTTGGAACAAATTCACTAGGTGCTCAAATTTCTCTGAAATGACTGAAACATTCGGGCGTTTGTACTCTATTTCACTAAATTTCATTTGTATTGATATGTATTAAATTTTTCGAAATAATAATCACGTAATTTAATAAAGTTTACATTTAATTTATACAGAAAAGTTAAGATTTTTAGTAGTATGTTTGGTTAACATTAAGCCTTACCGCCTGATTGCCTTTTTTGAGCGGATAGTACTGTCTTCCTTAACCTTATATTCTTAGGTGTAACTTCAACTATTTCATCATCATTTATGAACTCGATCGCTTTTTCAAGTGTCATCGGCGCAACCGGTGTAAGGATAATACTTTCATCCTTGCTTGAAGCACGCATATTTGAAAGCTTTTTGGGTTTCGTAGCGTTCACATTCAGGTCATTATCCCTGTTATGTTCGCCAACTATCATGCCTTCATATACCGCTTCGCCGGGTGAACAGAAGAGCGTTCCGCGCGGCTCGAGGTTAAACAGCGCATAACCCGTGGTTTCACCCTGCCTGTCGGATATCAGCGAACCGGTGGTTCTTATCGGGAAATCGCCGCGGTATTCTTCGTAGCTTTCCAGGTATGAATTCATTATACCGGTACCCTTTGTATCGGTCAGAAATTCATTCCTGTAGCCTATCAATCCGCGTGACGGGATAGTAAATTCAAGCCTTACCCTGCCTGTGCCGTGGTTCACCAGGTTCACCATTCTGCCTTTGCGCTGCGAAAGTTTATCGGTTACAACACCAACAAAACTCTCTTCACAATCTATGAATAAATGTTCTATCGGTTCCACTTTTTTGCCGTCTTTTTCTTTGTATATTACATGCGGTCTGCCCACAGACATTTCGTAGCCTTCCCTGCGCAGTGTTTCTATCAGAATTACCATCTGAAACTCACCCCTGCCCTTAACTATAAAAGTATCGGAATTTTCTGTTTCTTCAACTTTGAGCGCGACATTACGAAGTGTTTCTTTTATCAGTCTTTCTTTCAGTTTGGCTGACTGAACATATTTACCATCTTTTCCTGAAAATGGCGAAGTGTTGATTCCAAATACCATAGATATTGTTGGCTCATCAACCATTATTCTTTTTAATGGTTTTGGATTATCTTTACTGCATATTGTATCACCTATGTGAACATCTTCGATACCCGAAAGGATCGCGATCTCACCCGGTTCAGCGTTTTCCACTTCCTTCAGCTTCAATCCTACATATACCTGAAGTTTTGTAATTTTAAGCGGTTTCTGGCTGCCATTCTCTCCGATGCAGACTAATGAATCATTGATATGGGCATTCCCGTTGGCAACCCTGCCAATAGCAAGCCTTCCGATATAGTCGGAATAGTCAAGATCGGAAACCAATATCTGAAGCGGTTCATTTTCATCATAAACCGGACCGGGAATGATCTCTATCACTTTATCAAACAACGGCGCAAGATCTGTGCCCTTTCCTTCCAGTGTAGTCTGCGCAATTCCTTCCCTTCCGATCGCGTACAGGATCGGAAACTCTATCTGTTCTTCAGTAGCATCAAGATCAATAAAAAGATTATAAATTTCATCCAGCACTTCTTTTGCGCGCGCGTCTTTTCTGTCAATTTTATTAATCAGCACAATTATCTTCTTATCAGAAGCAAGCGCTTTTTTTAGTACAAATCTTGTTTGGGGCAGCGGACCCTCGGATGCATCAACAAGCAGTATTGCTCCGTCAACCATCATTAATGCACGCTCAACTTCACCGCCAAAATCCGCGTGACCCGGTGTATCAAGTATATTGATCTTAACACCATTCCATAAAACAGAGCAGTTCTTTGCTGCAATTGTGATGCCGCGCTCGCGCTCAAGGTCCATATTATCCATTACTCTATCGGCCACTTCCTGGTTTTCGCGGAACATACCGCTTTGCCTGAACATGTGGTCTACAAGTGTGGTTTTACCATGATCAACGTGAGCTATTATAGCAATATTACGTATCTTTTCATTGTGAACAAGTTTCTTCAAGTTATTTCCTGTTTCTTTGTTTAATTGAAAATTTTGAGTGATTTTTGCGTCTAAATTTGGGGAATTTCAGGTAAGAAAATCTATAATTTTTGACTTACAAAGATAACAATAAAATTGGTAAAAATACAGCCAAAAATACCCATAATTCACTGTTTTTAAACTATTCCCTTGACAATTCAAAATTAACATATTATATTTATATAAGTGCTTATATATAGTAATTACTAAAAATGGAATTTTTAAAACAATTGGGTGAAGTAGCTTTCGGAACAAGATTAAGATTACTAACTGACCGGTTCATACAGGACGGTGCGAAGATCTACCAGAAGCAGAACATAGATTTTGAACCAAGATGGTTCACGATGTTTTATCTCTTAAGCCAGAGATCTCCGCTTACAATAACAGAGATTACATCCGAGCTGGGATACACTCAGCCTGCAGTAACGCAGATTGCAAATATCCTTGTAAAAAAAGGACTGGTAAAAGTTATAAAAGATAAGTCAGATACCAGGAAAAGGCTTCTTGCACTATCGCCCAAAGGGCTTGATATGATAAGCGAGCTTAAACCTGTTTGGCGGGGATTTGAAAACGCGGTTAAAGATCTTTTTTCTGAAACCGGATTTGATATGATGTACATAATAAGCAAACTTGAAAATGCGCTGGATGAAAAGGATATGTACCACAGGATAAGCGAAAAAATAAAGCAGGAACAGTTTGATGGTATCGAAATCCTGAAATACAGACCTGAATATAAAGAACTTTTCAGGGATCTGAATTATGAATGGCTTAACAAATATTTCAAAATTGAAAGAGAAGATGAAGTACTTTTGTTGAATCCGGAAGAAGAGATAATTGCAAAAGGCGGCGAAATAGTCTTTGCTTCTTATAAAGGAAACGTTGTAGGTACTGCAGCATTGATGAAGTATTCTGAGGGCGAATTCGAACTTGCAAAAATGGCAGTAACAGAAAAAGTCCAGGGGAAGCAAATAGG
>JBHEKV010000104.1:0-16109 GCA_041859235.1 Ignavibacteria bacterium
TTGACTGAAGAAGAAATAAAGATTGTGGAGGGGGAGTAAAATTGATAAATAAGCAAAACAATTACGCATTTATTGATGGTCAAAATCTGAATTTAGGTATCCGCGAACTTGGCTGGAAACTAGATTTAAGAAAATTCAGAATTTACCTTAGAGAAAAATATGGCGTAACAAAAGCTTTCTATTTTATCGGATTTGTCGAAGGTAATAATGATCTTTATACGTCTTTGCAGGAATATGGATTTATCTTAATTTTTAAACCAACATTTAAGAATAAAGATGGTAAAGTTAAAGGAAATTGTGATGCTGAATTGGTATTACAGGCAATGATTGAACTGAACAAATATGAAAATGCGGTTATTGTTACTGGGGATGGCGATTTTTCATGCTTGATAAAATATCTAAGGGAACAAAGTAAACTTGCAAAAGTCATTTGCCCAAATTCAGAATATTCAGGATTGTTAAAAAAAGCAGCTGCCGGTTTTATTACTACCTTAACGGATCTTGAAAAAAAACTGGGTTTCAATACCTTCTGATAAAAAAAGAACCCCATAAGGACGGAACCTTATGGGGGGCTTTAAGTCGTGATTCTATTACAAATATAACAAAACTATGTTCTCATTGTCAAATCCTTTGCTTCTAAACTACTGTAAAATTATTAAGTAGATATAAAGCACTCACTAGCTGGTCCAAAGGGGCTAATAGGGTGTCAGGCAAACCTGACTCCTACAAAGGCAAATTTCCCATTGTGTTATTGTTTTTCTTTATGCTTCTCTTCGTTTCATTATGCATTAACTACGACTTGCGTCTTTTGTAGGTTGGCAATCTTTTGTTTCATTATCTCGCCTTTACAGGGCTTATATTATGGGCTTTGCTTTACTCCCGCCCTGAAAGGCGGGGCTGCTTTCTTAAATTCTTTATTTATAAAGCAAGCCAATATATATTAAGACTCTTTTCTCCCTTATAGGCCGCTTCAGCTTTGTTTTTGACATTTGGATTTTGACATTTGGTATTGCTCTTCTTTTCCCCTTGACACTGCGAGTAGCATATATTATATTACCATTAATATGCAAAAAGCATATTATTCTTTAATTAACCTTTATTCACTATGCCGATTTTTAACACACTCTGTTTATTTCTCCCGGCTCAAATCATTCAATGCGGGCAAATTAGGCACCATAATTCTGAGCAGTTTTTCGTAATTCTCATTTACATAATTCATCGTGCGAAAATCCCGCTTGCTGTTTCCGGGCTGTTTTGCGCAATTCTCATTTACATAAATCATAGTGAGAATGGATTCGTAACATGATTTTATCATCTTGGGAACGTTTTCATCGTGAGAAAATATCGATTGCGGGCTGTATTGGGCATTCTCAACATGATAACCCATCAAAAAAAAAATCGTTTTCATCATGAGAAAATACGGGAGGGCTCTGAAGCGGTTTTCCAACCGTTCAACGGCTGGAAAAAGCCTTTCCAGAAGCCGGAGAAGGCTGGAATTCTTTGAAATAAATCGCAGAAAGGACATTCTAATCGGTCAACAATCAAAAAAACATCCTGAATTCCTGGAAATTCCAACTGTTCAGCTTGAAGATTTAGAGTATATTCAGGGCTTGTCCGAAGGCAAACCCCCGCGAAGTCTCTTGGACCTTCGGAGAAAGCCTTAATAATAAAGCTTTTTGATCCACGCCCTGACTGAGCTCAAAAACAATTCAGGAAGTCCAGTCAAGAAGGGAGTGGTAATAGTAATTGAATCAACTGTTCTTTTAAAAAGTCCGGTATAAAATTTGATAGGGCAAAAAAAAGACGACTTGTTCAAGTCGTCTTAAAATATCTTCTTTTTGCCAAAAGAGCGGAAGTTATCTGTAAATACAATTATTATTCAGGTAATTATTGTTCGGGCAGTCCCGGTAATACCTTCCATTGCCGTAACCATCGCCTAAACCTCTGCCGTTGCCTCTGCCTTTTCCTGTGCCGTCACAGTTTCTGCGGCAATTAAAATTTCCGCGGTTATTATTACCTGAATTTTCCGCGCTGATGATCTTATCAAAATCATCTTTGGGCAGAACTACCGGAGTATATTCAACTCCGTTTGATCTCAGATTTCTTACAAACGCGCGCAGATGATTTTCAGAGCCGTACCTGAGGTAATCATAAGTATCTTTTATATCTTTGTTTTGGGTAACTTTGAGCTGCTTATCAAGATCAGCAATATCTGTTTCTTCGATAAGCGCGCCTGCTTTTAATGCGTCAACCAGGGACAAATTGCCCTGTTCGGTCAGTTTTGTGTAAAGTTCCTTCAGATCTGCATTTGTAAAACTTCCTGTTTCATCAGAGCTTACCGGGTCGTCGATCCCGTATTTTACCAGCAGGTCTTTCATGAGGTCCATGTGCGTTTGCTCCGCCTGTTTGATATTTCTGAAAGGGCGCAGGTCATACTTTGCGTACATCAGCTTATAAACATCGCGGGCAAGTTTTTCTTCTTCGCGCATATATATCACACTTTCGCGTTCATCATCTGTAAGCGAAGATAAGTTCAGGTTTACAGGTAAAATATTATTTATTGTGTTTGGCTCAGCGGATATAAAGCTAAGTGCGGCGGATATGGATGAGATGACAGCAAGAGCCATGATCATAATTATCTTATTTTTCATGACTTATACGTTTTTTGAAATTTACATTAAGAAACTCATATACAAAAATAATATGTTAATCGTGAAATTATTCCGGAAAAGATGTAAATAAATGTAAACTCCTGCTGTCAATACGTCAAAAAAAAGAGACGGCTTAAACAGCCGTCTCTATATAAATCCAATAATTTTAATATACGTTAAACTTCTTCTTCGGTATGTTTGTGTTTCTTATTATGATGCGTCTTGCCGTTCCCATTGCCGTTTGAGTGACCATTGCCGTTTGAGCTCAGGTGCTCTGATTTGCGGGTCTCTGATCTTATCCTGCGGTGACGGGCAATAAGTGAGAAGTAGAAGCCGATAACCATTACGATCGTTCCGCCCCAAACCAGATTTATGAACGGCTTAACACTTGCAGTGATCACAAGTGTTTCCGGGGCACCCTGCTCCTGCTGCATCTTGTTATCGTCAATGATCGCAATATCTACGGTTGATTCACCTGCGACGCTTAGTTTTGTTAAGTAGAATGTATAATTATCATTTCCAAGCGGTTTTACAGGGATCGGGCTTGAGCCGTTCTGCGACATTTCCTGCTCGGCAATAACTTTTTCAGTTTTACCGTTAATTGTCACTTCAAGCTCTGCACCCATTATATTGGTTTTGCCCGCTTCCATTTCATCACGGTTAAACTTGGAACGGTCAAAATCAATGAATTTAACTTTCATTCCGTTTATATCTTTTTCTTCACCTTTGTTAAATGAATGGATATCGTTTGGTGTGAACTGGCCCGGCTCTTCGAGGGCCATCGGGGAAAGGTAAAGATCCTTTGTGACAAGGTTTGCAATATCCGGGTTCTTCATTATACCTTCGGAATATTCACTATAGTACATAACAGGCTGAAGCAGAAATGCCCTGTCATCTTTCTGTACTATTACATTAAAGTGATATTTTTCATGGTCGCCCGGAATTTCTGTAGCGCCTTTGTAAGTAAGCACGTAACCGCCAAGTACTTCTTTAGGCTCGCCCAGCGGCAAGGATACATTTTCTTCTTCTGAATATCTTGCTGAACCGATTACACCAAGGAACAAAAGCATCACGCCCATATGCGCAATATAAGCGCCGGCTTTTGATTTGTTCTTTCTGAATATTGTATAAGCTATTTCTCCGTTAATAAATACCGCGAAGAAAGATGCTGCTGCAAGAAGCGCCATCAGCAAATCTCTTACTCCCATGATAACCAGTACTATTGTTATGGCACCGGTGAAACCAAGCGGGATATAAAGACTCTTAAAGAAGGACTTTTCATCTGAGTGCTTCCATCTTAGCAGTATGCTTATGCCGTTTATTGCGGCAATCAAAATTGCAAGCGGTAAATTCATTCTATTGTAAAAATCAGGTTCAACTGTACCCTTGCTGATAATTGGCCAGCTTGTACCCACAGCAATCACAAGCGCGGTAGCGCAGATAGTTATCGCGCCTACAAACAGTGCTGATTCCCTTGAAAGCAGGTTAACCTGTCCTTCGGATTTTTCTGTTCTTAAGCTCTTGTACCTGAAGCCTATGAGCGCAAGTCCGCCGCCTGCAAACAGACTCAGGAATACTACCAGGAACAGGTATACTTCCTGACCGGGATCTACAAATGAATGAACAGATGCATCACCCAAAACTCCGCTGCGGGTTAAAAATGTGGAGTACAGCACCATAGCATAAGCAAGTATGCATAGTATCAAACTTGTTCTTTTATATTTGCCGACTTTTTCTTCGGCAACCATTGTGTGAATAGCGCCAATGATAAGAAGCCATGGAACAAAAGAGGAGTTTTCAACAGGATCCCATGCCCAGTAACCGCCCCAGCCCAAAACTCCGTATGCCCAGTAACCGCCAAGCATGATGCCAAGGCCTAATATCATTCCTCCAAAAAGTGTCCAGGGAAGTGCAAGCTTCATCCATTTATCATACCGGTTCTTGATAAGAGCCGCAATAGCAAAACTGAACGGTATAGAAAGCGATGTAAATCCTGTGAACAATATGGGCGGGTGAATGGTCATCCAGAAATTTTGCAGCAGCGGATTAAGTCCGCGTCCATCTTCGGGGATAAATCCAACCTGCACATCAGCCGGGAAAGACTGCCATACAAACATGTATGGTGATTTTATTATCATTATAAAAAGCAGGAAAGCTGAAAGGAGTGTAAATGTTCCCATCACAAGAGGTTCATACGTATCATTGGGATCATTTCCGGGAAGTTTTTCCGAATCCCTGTTGGCAAGATAGGGCAGAAGGAACACACCGAGTATGGCCATCAGGAATGCCCACAAATGAAAGCTGCCTTCCTGTCCTGCGTAAAATGTGGCCAGCAGTAGATTCCATGGAAGGTCACGGGATGAATAATTCCAGACATACGTATACTGGAACTGGTGCGTCATAATAAGATACAGCAGGAACGCGGTTGATGAAATTGTTAATATGGCAGAAACATGAAACAGCATTCTTGCCTGTTTAACGTATTTAGCAGAGCCGCCGGATGAAAGGAAGTAAAGTATCGATGATAAAATGGCGCCTGCAAATGCACCGTAAATTAAATATGGTCCCATTTAGCTATGATTTTATTTTAATCATTCAAAAAAAATTTTATGATAATATTCAATTATCCTTTTGAAGTTTTGCTATCTTGCTGCCGATATTCTTCAGGTAAAGAAAAATACCAGCCCAGATTATGAGAATGATAGCGAGTAATCCGTAAAACTGATGCGTATTTAAAAAATTATATAAACCGTCCATTATAATAATTGTTTAGTTCGGTATCGGCATTCCCATTGACTGGTAAATATCTTCGATCTGTTTCTTGTTTTCCATTGCTTCAGCGTTCTTAGGATCTATTTCAAGAACCTTATTGTATCTCTGCAAAGCCGGTTTGTATTTCTTTTTAGGAGACAAATTCGCTTCAAACATCAGGTAGTTAGCCGCTCCCATTTGTTTGGTAATATAGTCTTTCTTATCCGCGTCAGATTTTGATTTCATATACTTAGCTTCCGCATCATCAGCGGCTTTCATCATGTCCTGTGCCTTTGTATCACCCTGGGTATCCCCTGTATTATCGGTGTTTGTTTTGCTTAGGTTGCGGTGTATTGAGTCGTCAGGCATCTGGTTTTTATCAACCTGCTGCTGCTGGTTCTGCTGCGGTTTCTGGTTATTCAGAAGTTCTTTGGGAACTTCCTTTGTGCATGCTGTCAAAAAAACAGCAATCAGGGCAACCGGAATAATACTGAATATTGATCTGTACATTATGCTTTTGTTATTATTAGTTTGGATTTTTCTTATTCTTAATATAGTATTTTTAAAATCTTTTAAAAATGCTTATTTTTAAGCAAAAAACGAAATATCCCTGTTTATTTGTGGATATAAATCATATACAAACATAATATATAGTGATACAAAGTCAAATGATATAGGTCATATAATCTGTTTTAAAATACTAATTAAAACAAGTAAGAATCCGGTGAAACTGCCAAAGATTATGTAAAATGTAACAAAAATATTCTTATATAGTTCACTCGTAATATTGATAAGTTTGCTAAATTCATGTAAATATTTCAGAATCACGAGACTTTCTCCTCTAAAAGACGAATAACAGATTTTATGGGCTATAAGGGAATTAAAAATTAATCCAGGTTGTTATAATCTTAATAAAAACCCTGATTTATAAATTTAATTTATAAGAAAGATGAAAAATATTCTTGTACCATTTGATTTTTCACCCACTTCCGAGCATGCTCTAAAGCTGGCTGTTTCTATAGCTGAAAAACAAAAAACAGCCATAAACCTATTGTATGTAGTCATTGATCCTTTTACAATAAAGTCATCAGGCTTAGATCAAAAAGAGTACCGCAACTTAAATATTCGAAAATTCCTGGAAGCTATTAAAAAAGAATCATTTTCAAATCTGAAGAGAGTTATTGAAAAGATAAACAGCAAGAGCGTAAGAATTAATCCCTACATATTTACAGATTCAAGCGTTTATAACGGAATTCTGGAGTTTATCAAAACCAAAAAAACGGGGTTAGTGGTGATGGGTACACATGGTGTTTCTAACCTGAAGACAAAATATCTTGGGACAAACACGGAACGGGTATTCAGAATGACTAAAAAGCCAGTCTTGATTGTAAGGGAAGAAGTTCAACAGCCGGAATTCAGAAAAATTGTTTTTGCAAGTGATCTTGAACATAAGGCACGAAAGGTAATAAACCAGGCCTGGGATCTTTTAAAACATTATGAAACCAAAATTGATATTGTGAGGATAAATACAAAAAAAGACACTATCAGAAGTACGTATGCAATCGGGAGAATGCGCAATCTATCGAAAAAGTACAATACAGAATTTGATTTTGTTATAGCGGATGCTGAAACACCTGAGGAAGGTATAAGTGAATACTGCAGAAAATCAAAAGCAGATCTGCTGGTGATAGGAGTGCACAGGAAAAAAGGATTTAAGAGGCTCTTCACTGACAGAATTTCAGAATCAATTACAAGAACTTCAAATATACCTGTTTTGACAGTGGATATCTGATCAGGTTTTTTAAATGATTATGTGCATATATAACATCAAACCCCGCTTTTCAGCGGGGTTTGAATTAACATATTAAGTTTCCTTATGTGCAATTAGTTCGTTCTATTTTATAAGAACCATCTTTTTGCTGTCAATAAATGTACCAGCAGTGATCTTGTAAATATATACACCGCTTGCGAGCGCCGAAGCGTCAAACGGAACAACATGTGTTCCTACACTGAAGTTACCTGATACGAGTGAAGCAACTTCTTTTCCTAACAGGTCATAAACCTTCAATTCAACATTACCTGCAACCGGCATTGCAAAAGTAATACTGGTTGTCGGGTTGAACGGGTTAGGATAGTTCTGCTCAAGTTTATAAGAAGCTGGAATGTTTGAAGAGGGGTCATTAATTGCCACAGGAACTCCGTTTAATTTAACAACTGTACCTGTTGCACCAACTGACCATCCCGTGAGGCACGGTGAGCCGGTTGTAATGCTTGTTCCCCATAATGCCGTGGTACCAGTATATCCGCCGGCAGTCCATGTTGTACCAAAATTAGAGGTCCCGTATGTATTATTTCCTCTTGTTATCCAGAAGTAATCACCATTTCCTCCTACAGAGGTCATGTTTCCGGTTCCGCCCGGTGTACCGGCGCTAACCCATGTTGCGCCGCCATCGGTGGTTTTCTGAGCAATTGTACCAACACACATACCATTGGTAGCGCTTGTAAACCAAACACCGTATGTGTTTAAGTTACCTGTTGTAGCTACGCCAGTCCAAGAACCGGTTACGCCGCCGTTGGTTGACCTGTAAACCTTGGTGTTATTTGTGCCAAACCATATATTGTTGCCTACAACACACATTGCATTGTTCCATCCTGCTTCAGAAGCTGCCTGCGGCAGATACATACCTGTTGAATCCCAGGTAGCGCCGCCATCAGTAGTTTTCCAAAGTGACCATCTGGCACTAACAGGATCTCCATATGCATAACCTACAGTCGGGCTGGACATTACTATTGCGTCTATAAATCCGCCTGCCTGTGTGAATACCTGCGTCCAGTTAGTTCCGCCATTGGTGGTCCTGTAAATAAATGTTGCGCCGGGTGAAGTTGTAAGCAATGCATTATTTTCATCGCGGGCCCAAATATTATAAATATCACCTGTGATAACACCTGGATTCGGATTTGCATTAGTCCAGGTAGTACCTCCGTCGGTGGTCTTTCTTACTGTTGCAGTTGCTCCGGCGATCCAGCAAACACTGCTGGATGGTGCTGAAACAGCCTGAAGCAGTGCTGTTACGCCTGAAGTATTTGTAGCCCAGCTGTAACTGCATGGTACTGTTGGGGGTGCTATATCAACACCGGTGTGAGTAGTTATTGCGCTCTGATTGCCATATAGATGCGGGCAAGGTGCACCTGTTAAAGGACCGGCATTTCTTTTTAGACCCGATAAAGTTGTATTTCGAACACCAAATCCGGTACCAGAATAACCACACTGAGTAATTTCAACTACCAGACTCTTGGTAGGGTCGTAATTGAACGGTGTAGTCAATGTAATTCCGATAAACTGATCGGCGGTCGGGCTCATTGCATAATTGCTCTGATCAAATACTGTTGTCATTGCACCAGTATACCAGGCAGCAGTCGGCAGATCGGTATCTGTAGTCTGCCCCATTTTTATAGTTAACTGGGTATAAGTTACGCTAACCGTTGAAACTGATTGAACATAGAATTTGGTTATGAGCCCTGCAGGTGCAGGTGTGGGTGTTGTAAACGCACCGGGTAAATACAGAGTCTGGATAGTTTTTCCGGTTGCAGGCAATGTATTGAATGGAAAAGCATTGTTAGCCGTACCGCCTGTAAAATTATAGTATTGTGGCTGGGTGTATAAATTGGCGGTAAGAGCCAGAAGCAAAACAATGAATGCTGCTGCATTCCTGAAGAAATGAGGACATCTTGTTTTCATAGCTGTTGTCTATTTTAGTTTAGGGAATTATTCCCCGAAATTAGAACTTGTGTTACTTAATTTCCTAAAAATCTTTGGATGATGGATGAATTTAACTGCATTAAAGCCAATATCTTCCAATACTTCTGCTATGATAATTTAAACGTGTATTTTACAATTTCGCAAATTCAAATTAAATAATCAAGTGTTTAAAGGATAATAAAAGTAAACTGAATACGTTAGTAATAAAAAACCCCGCTGAAAGCGGGGTTTGAAAGATAAATATTATGTTACCTTATTTAATAAGAACCATTTTTTTGCTGTCTGTAAATGAACCTGTGTTCAATTTGTATATATAAATACCGCTTGCAAGCGCAGATGCATCAAACGGAACTATATGAGTTCCTGCATTCATATTTCCGCTAACTATTGAAGCAACTTCTTTACCTAATATATCATATACCTTTAACTCAACATTACCTGCAACAGGCAGGGCAAATGTAATATTTGTGGTCGGGTTAAAAGGATTTGGATAGTTCTGATCAAGTCTATAAGCTGTAGGTATGTTTGATATCGGATCATTTACTGCAACGGGAACGCCTGTCATTTTGGCAATTGTACCTGTTGCGCCGGCTGACCATCCTGTCATACATCCTGATACGTCAGTAGCAAGTGATATATCATTCTGTGCGCCGGTGTGTGTATGTGAAAGTGTCCATGTCGTTCCAAGATCGGTACTTCTGTATATTGTGGTTCCTCTTACATACCAGTAGTCATTTCCTGAACCTTCGATACCGGAAATTGTACCGGTGCCTGAAGCCGGTAATAATGTCCACGTTGCTCCGCCATCAGTTGTTTTAGACATAGTTGCTCCGCCAACTATACCAACTGATGCTGAATTGAACTGGATACCTGTGATCTGGCCGGTAATACCTGTTACAGTGGCGCTGGTCCAGTTTAATCCCAAATTAGTTGAGTGCCATACTGTATTCTGCCCGGTACCGAACCATATATCGTTTCCAAGTATCTGCAGGCAGTTATTTCTGCCATCACCGGTTCCTGCTACTGTTGCTAATGTTGTCCAGGTTGAACCGCCATCAGTAGTTTTAAGCATAAGCCAGTTGCCGCCCAGCGGGTCACCGAATGCGAAACCGTTTGTTGCGGAAGTCATTCTAATAGTATTTATAAATCCTCCGGCTACTGTATAGACCTGTGTCCAGTTTGTGCCGCCATTGGTTGTTTTATAGATAAACGTTGCGCCCGGTGATGTTGTTACAAATGCTGTGTTTGCATCCAGGGCTTCAATGTTATAAATATCGCCTGTTATAACACCCGGGTTTGGGTTTGCATTTGTCCATGTTGTTCCGCCGTCAGTTGTTCTGCGAACGATTGCGCCGGCACCTGCTGCCCAGCCTACAAGGCTGCTAACAGCTTTTACTGAATAGAACAATGATGTAACGCCTGATGTCTGGTTTGCCCATGAATAGCTGCAGTTCACAGTTGCAGGAGAAATGTTAACTCCCATATGAGGTGTTGTTCCGCTCTGCTGTCCCCAAACAAATGGGCAGGCCGATGTTGTGAGTGAAGTGTTTCTTCTGTTCCCTGCTAATGTTGTTGTTCCTGTACTGAATCCTGTTGCTCCTGGAACGGCACACTGTTGAACATCTACTATCAAACTTTTGGTATTATCGTAGGGGAATGGTGTATCTAAAGTAATAGTCATCCATTCATTTGCGTTTCCGCCTAACTGAACTGAAGCTCTGGTATACACTGTTGTCAATGCGCCCGCATACCACTGGCTTGCTGCAAATGAAGTTAAGCCCACTTCCTGGGCCATCTTTATCACAACGTTTGTATATGTATAAGGTCCAAGTGTTGCTGCAAGCCTGAATGATACACTAGTAATGTTTCCGCTGGGAGCCGGTGTAGGCTGATTAAAATCACCAGGTAAAAATAATACCTGGATCTGCTTACCAGCCGCAATATTCCAGGGAAATGAATTTGTTGCGCCTGTTGTGTTGTAATTATAGTATTGAGGTTGCGCAAAAAGATTAGCAGTAAGAGCAAGTAGCAAAACAAAAAACGCTGCTGCATTCCTGAAGAAATGAGGACATCTTGTTTTCATAGCTTTTGTTTATTTTAGTTTAGGGAAATATTCCCCCGAAATTAGAATTGATGTATCTGAATTTCCTTAAAATGTTCTTAGATGAATGAATTCATTTCTGATACCTGAAAAACGAAAAGGCAAGTTAAAAACATTATCTTCTGCTATGATAATTAAAACCTGTATTTTACAAATTCGTTAATTCATATTAAAAAATCAAGGGTTTAAATGTTAACTTGTTTAATTAATGCGGGTAAGTAAAAAACCCCGTAAATATACGGGGTTTTGAAAGATATCCTTTGTGAATTTTTAGTTCATATTCTCTAAAACCTTTGCCGGGAACCAGCCGTTTTGCAAAGAAGTAACGAATATTTTGGATGCAACAATTTTTATTGGAACCATAGGCACAAAGGTCTGGTACCACGGCATTTTTTCAACAAGCATTGCTCTAACATTAGCTTCTTCTTCATCAGGCAAAACTTCAATCACTGCTTTTCCCTGTAAAAAATCTTTGGTAGCGTCATTCTGTGAAATTGAATACGCAGCATTTTTGTTCTGCTGAATATTAGCAAAGCTTTTTCCGCCTTTTTCAACCAGCAGATAAATATCTATTCCTTTGTTCGCATAATATGCGCCAAGTATCCATGGCGAGTAGTCTGTTCCTGTTGTTGCAAGCATAATGGCATTGTTGCCTTCCATTATTTCCTTGATCTTTGACTCAACTTCATTGTTTAATGTTTCTATCATTTTATTTCTGCTCCTCCGGTTATGATTTAATTATTATTGTTGAATGAATGAACTGCAAATATATTGAAAATATTCCACTGAATAAATTCACTAAACATTCTGTCTATGACTAACTCAGGATTTATTTTAGCCTTTCATTGAGAATTTTGGGGTGTTATTTTTGTAACAATAGTAACACGGATTAGATGAAGAAAGAAAAAGTCGCTAGATTTGGTGTATCGATAGATAAAGATCTGCTTGGCAGATTTGATAAGTACCTTGAAAGCCTTGGAATCCCAAACCGCTCCGAAGCGATAAGTGATATTATTCGTGATAAACTGACCGGCGAAAAAATTAACGACCCAAATATCCTTTGCTTCGGAATTATTACTTATGTTTACGATCACCACCGGAGAGAAATAGAAAAGAAACTCAACAGGATCCAGCACGATCACTTCAGGAGTATAATATTTACCTCACATGTTCATATTGATCACGATAATTGCCTGGAAATAATTGTAGTAAAAGATAAAGGCGGTATAATAAGCACCTTTACTGAACGTGTGCTGGCATTAAAAGGCGTTAAGCACGGAAAATTTGTGTTAACCTCATTAATTGAATAAAAGGAAAGGATGTATTATGAATTATGAAACCCTTTATACAGTTTCTTGTCATATTTGTCTTCACAGTTAATTTTTTCGCACAAAACAATTCACCGCTTACTAATATTTCAGAAAGAAGCTCTGAAAAAGATTCTATAAAGAATTACATAATGGAGCCTGTAGTTATAACAGGTACAAGAACAGAAGTATTAAGAAAATACATGCCTCTTACAGTTAATTCATTAGATCAAACCGAAATTATCCGTTCAGGTGAATCCTCAGTTCTTAAGCTCTTAAGCAGCAGGGTTCCAGGCGTATTTGTTACAAGCCGCAGCAATATTGGATTCGGGCTTGCCCAGGGTTCCGCAGGTCAGATCTATATCCGCGGCACAGGCGGAAATCCAAACACACAGATTCTTATGCTGCTTGACGGCCGCCCGCAGTTTATGGGTCTAATGGGGCATCCTTTGCCGGATACCTATATTACCGCAAATGCCGATAAGATCGAAATAGTCAGAGGACCGTGTTCATTTCTTTACGGCTCTAACGGTATGGGAGGGGTAATAAATATTGTAACAAAGCGCCAGAAAGATAGCGGTGTTAAAATAAATCTGAATCAGTCTTTCGGTTCGTTCAGCACTCTTATTGGTGATGCGGGTATAGGCTATAAAACAGGAAAATTTGATATGTATATTACCGCTTCTAACCAGCAGTCAAATGGCAGCCGTGCTTATTCAGAATTCAGGCTTAACAATGGTTATACAAAGTTTGGGTATGAATTTAACAGTAATTTTAATTTTACGGCGGATGCCAATATTACAAAATTCAAAACATATGATCCGGGAACGATCTATAAGCCTCTGGTAAATAACTGGGTTGATATTTTAAGAGGTAATGCCGGATTTTCGTTTGATAATAGCTTTAAAAGAACCGATGGGGCAGTAAAATTAATATACAATTACGGCAAACATAATATTTACGATGGATTCGAATCCACAGACAGAAATGTTTCTCTCACCGCGTACCAGTCATTTAAACTTCTAAAGAATAATATTATTTCCGCGGGAATTGATCACAAAAACTACGGCGGGAAAGCAAAAAATATCATAACCGGAAAAGACTGGGGCGAACATTATGTAAATGAAACCGGGGCTTATGTACAGGTTCAGCAGCTGCTATTGAAAACACTTTCAATTAATACGGGAGCAAGAATCGAGCATTCATCAGTTTTTGGAAATGAATTCATTCCGCAGTTCGGCATTACGGTAAATGCAGTTAAGAACTATTCTTTCAGACTGAATGTATCAAAAGGATTCAGGAGTCCGACAATAAGAGAACTTTATCTTTTCCCCGCGCCAAATCCTGATCTGCAGCCTGAAAATATGTGGAATTATGAAGCGGGTATAGTTGCCGAACCTCTCAAAGCTCTGACTGCTGAGTTCGCTGTATTCTATAACAAAGGTAACAACATCATATTGACTGAAGGTGTTTTTCCGAATCTGAAACTCACAAATGCCGGTGATTTTGAAAAGAAGGGATTGGAATTATCAGTTAAGTATCAGCCTCTAAATAATTTATTTTTTAACATGAATTATTCATTCACTGACCCGGGGCAGCAGACGCTTTCAATACCATGGCACAAGTTCAGTGCTGAAGCTTTTTTACAGTTAAAATTCGCAGGATTAAGAATTAACGCTGAGCACGTTTCAAAAATTTACGGTGATAATTTCAGCCGCAAAAGGCTTGATGATTTTACCCTGCTAAATGCGAAAGTATTCGTTTACCCGTCACAGGGTTTTGAGCTATTTGTTGAATGCGAAAATATCCTGAATAAAGAATACGAAGTAATCTACGGTTACCCTTTGCCTAAGGCCGCTTTTTATTTAGGATTAAACTATAACCATTAATTTAACATTTAATAATATGAATAATACAACAGCTATTCAGGTAACAAACACAACTATTGAATACAAAGGGGTGAAAACACTAATTTTCCAGGTGCTGCTGATTGGTATTGCGGTAATTATGCCCTACGTTGCTCACATTTTCGATGCACCGGTAAGATATATTCTGCCGATGCACTGGGCAGTAATACTGGCAGCCCTGGTTTATGGCTGGCGGGGCGGAGCTGTAACAGGATTACTTGCCCCGGTTACGAGCTTCTTAATATCGGGTATGCCTTCAGGGATTTATCTTGCGGCAATGGTACCTGAACTTTTTGTTTACGGCATGATAACCGGATTGCTTAGAGAGAAATTCAGAATGAATGCTTTTGTTTCTGTTGCCTCCGCACTAATTGCCGGCAGAATATTGTTTATACTCATATTTGTTTTATCAGGTAATATCCAGGGCAGCACAACCGGTTATCTTTCGGCTTCAATGTTGCCTGGTATTCCGGCAGTATTGATGCAGATAATGATCCTGCCTTTTGCGGCAAAGTGGTGGATAAATTCGGAAAAGGAATAATAAATATGGAAAGTATGGAAAAATCTAAATTCTCACCCTTTACAGGTTCAATTCCGGTCAATTCTGAAAGCCGGTTCACTATTCTTGGAAGTGATAACTGTAATGTTATGCACTCAGGTTTTGTAGTACTCAAAAAAGGTGAGTGTATTGGCGAGCACAGTACTCACGGAAATGAAGAGCTGATAATAATACTTGAAGGTGAAGCTGAAGTTGAGGCGGAAGGCGCCGGAAGAAAACCGGTTAAAAAAGGTGAGGTGGCATATAATCCGCCGCATACAAAACATAATGTTTTCAACATGAAAGATGGACTATTGAAATATATTTATGTTGTGGCAAAAGTTGAATAAATGTTACTATATATTGTATCAGAAAATAAAAAAGCTGCAATTTAATGCGGCTTTTTTGTTGGTAATAGGTTTTACTTCAGTAAAAGATGATAGAGTTTGCTACTTGATCATTACCATTTTACCAACAGCACTGTTGTTACCGGATAATAGTTTGTAAAAATATACCCCGCTTGCAAGATCTGAGCCGTTGATTCTGATTGAATGAAATCCTTTTTCAAGATATCCGTTAAAATATGTTCTCACTTCTTCTCCATTGATATTATAGAGTACAACCGAAGTACTGCCTTCTTTATCCAGAATAAAGCTTATTGTTGTTTCCGGGTTGAACGGATTTGGATAATTCTGCAGTAATCTGAAATCACCGGCTGTATTGTTAACCGGCTCAATAGCAGTTGGTATATGCGGCCAGGTTTGTTTAAAACCCCGGTATGTGAAAGTTCCCGGTGAATATGAGCCCTCGAATACTATTGTACCATCCGGTTTAACTTCAGTTACAGTATTAACCGCTCCGCCCCATGCGATAAATGTATTTCCGTTGGCAAGCCTCTGTACATTCCCGCCCCAGCTTGAAACAACCTGCGGATCACGCTGGTATTGCCATACAAGTGTGGCCGTGTGATTTACTTCATCAAGTGAGTATTCCACTGCCCGCGAGTACTCAGGAAATCTGAAACTGCCGTTATCAAAAAATGTGATATTGCCGTTGTTTATCCTTCTAATATCATGCTGATGAGAGAACCTCAT
>JBHEKV010000003.1:0-2912 GCA_041859235.1 Ignavibacteria bacterium
AGGATTTCACTTCTGACTTACAAAACCGCCTGAGCACCCTTTACACCCAGTAAATCCGGACAACGTTTGCCCCCTACGTATTACCGCGGCTGCTGGCACGTAGTTAGCCGGGGCTTACTTTTGAGGTACCATCATATTCCACAGAGTGGAAGTTTTTTCCCTCACTACAGAAGTTTACAAGCAAAAGCCCTTCATCCTTCACGCGGCGTTGCTGCTTCAGGGTTTCCCCCATTGAGCAATATTCCTTACTGCTGCCTCCCGTAGGAGTCTGGACCGTGTCTCAGTTCCAGTGTGACTGATCATCCTCTCAGACCAGTTACTGATCGTAGCCTTGGTGGGCTATTACTCCGCCAACTAGCTAATCAGACGCAGGCTCATCTTCAGGCGCCGAAGCTTTAACAACTGTCTTGATGTCAAGCCGCTGCATCATCTGCTATTAGCTCCGGTTTCCCGGAGTTATGTCAGACCTGAAGGCAGATTACCTACGTGTTACTCACCCGTGCGCCACCTCCACAAGATATTGCTACCTTGCTTCAGTTGACTTGCATGTATTAGGCACGCCGCCAACGTTCGTCCTGAGCCAGGATCAAACTCTCCGTAGTAAATTTTTTTAATACTTTGGAGTTTGATTTTTTTATAACCGACATAACAAGCGAACTTGTTATTGGTTGTTGATGAAACTCAAGAAGAAATTACGCACACAAACTTATTATGTTTGCGTGTTAAAATTGTTGAAAGAACGTAATTATACTAGTGTGATTGTTTTGAATCAGGTATAATTAATCAGGGTTACAAAATTACCTGTATTTCTTCTAAATGTCAAGGAACAAAACAGGTGAAAGGGGGTAAATATTTTAATGGTATTACACTTAGGTTAGCTATCTGTTAAGCAAATAATGCAGATAGCGCGCCACTTTTTTTTGAAAAAAAGTTTAATTTTTTTTATTTTTTTAGGTTTTCTGATTATCCCAAATCGAAAAACAACTCCAAAGACTTCAAAATACTCTTATATATAATTTAAATACATGAGTTTAGATCCCGCCAAGGCGGGACTGCGAAAATGTCTCTGACATTTTCTTGAATGCGGTTTAATTCTTATAATTGCGGTTTTTGCGCTATAATCGCTAATTATGTTATGGATATGGCGCTTAGCCTAAGGGTTTCGGTTTTAGTTGATAATTGATAGCTGATAGTGGATAGTTTACGGTAAACAAAGGGGGAGTTGCACATTGCAGACAACGGGAAATCCGGCAATTGGGGAATGGGGTTTACAGCAAATATGTCTGAACCATGATTTACAGGATTATAAGATCAACATGATAATGCTTAATATTCAGGGAAATCCGAAAATCATTATAATCAGGGTCAAAAAGTATCATCACATGATACACATGTATGCATTAGGCATATGTATATTTGGGAGAAACGTGAAATGTGAAACGTGAATTGTGAAACCTGAAACGTGATCCCGCTAAGCAGAAACGCGGAACCAGCTCCAAAGGAGTCCCTTAGGGATAAAACACGCTGGAACGTGAAACGGGAAAAAATCATAAAAAGACGCGACCTGAAATAAACGTATTCTTAATTAACTAAATTCCCAAACAACTAAATAAAACTATGATGAAAAAAGAAAAAAAAGAAGTTAAAGCATCAAAAGAACTTACTAACTTTTGTGAAGAAATTATGAACCTTGCGCCCGCAGATGAGGGTAAAAGATACAAAGTGCCGGTTGGCCCGGTATGTATTCCTATAGGCGGTGATGCGGTAAATATGATAAAAGACATACTGGTGGGATGCATGGTAATACCGGGTGAGTTACCTGAGGACAGAATTGCGAGGAAATACAAAGCATCAAAGGCGATGCTGAAATGCCGAGCACTGGAACACGCGAAAAAAATTACGATCCGGACACCTACCTTAGAACTGCTAGCTATGTATACAATTTTGACCGCAATTAGTAAGAATAAGATTAATGAAGATATTTTTAAGCTGGCAAGGAAATATTTTAAAGTGCCTGCTATAGATGAAATTTAAATAAACTATTTGCCAATGGTTCACCCGGCGGCAGAAAGAGGTATTGGAGTTTATATATGCCATTGGCAGTCGTTAGGGGAATATATTAAATTGCGGAGAAAATCCGGCCCCCTTACCAAAGATATGGACGCATTGCCGAAAGGGGAGGGCGCAAGCCTTCCACACGCAGTGCGTGATTAAGGCATACCACAGAGGACACAGAGGGATTATTCGTATTTTTGTCACTAATGTGGAGTTTTCGGATAACTCAGATCAGATTTCCCGGTGAGTAGAGCTTATTTTTCAGTTTTTTAAATTTATCATAAGGTGTAAATTTAGAGTAATAAGATAAATTAAATCATGCACACACTACAAACCACCGAGCTTGCCCAGCTTAAAAAAGCCAAGAAGCTGCTCGAAAATCCGAACCTGGCAATAAAAGTAACAAATTACATCGGCGTACCTATAGAAAAAGCAATGAAGCTGCTGCCTGAGAAGGCGCATACAATGATAAGCAAGGCGGCCCGCGAGGCTTTAATGAAGGCGCTGGAGTACAGCATGAAGACAATTATTGATAACCAGAAAATACGGACAAGCAAAAGAACAAATAAGGTACTCACTACTTTATCGGGCGGGATCGGCGGGGCATTTGGTTTAGCGGCTATACCGATTGAGCTGCCGGTATCAACAATGCTCATCTTAAAATCAATTGCAGAAATTGCAAGAAGCGAAGGGCATGATATTAATTCAATACAAACCAAGCTTGATTGCCTCGAGGTATTTGCATTAGGAGGAAATTCGAAAAAAGATGACTCCAGCGATAACTCATACTGGGTAATGCGCGCCGTGCTTGCCAAGGAAATATCCGATGCGGCGAAGTACCTTTCGCAAAAAGGGCT
>JBHEKV010000232.1:0-14978 GCA_041859235.1 Ignavibacteria bacterium
CTGCTTACTACCGATTCACTTAAATCCTCACAAAAAGCATTGATCACAAGTGGATTCATCGTTTTCCTTCAGTTCGCGCTGTTTTTGTTTGTTGGTTCACTGCTTTTCATATTCTTTAATGGTGAAGCTATGAAATCTGATGAGGTATTTCCTAAATTCATAATTAACTATATGCCAAGCGGCATATCGGGTATAATCATAGCGGGACTTCTTGCAGCAGCGATGTCGACGCTTTCGGGTTCAATTTCCGCGCTTTCATCAACACTGGTAGAAGATATTTATAAGCCGTATTTCGGCAAGGGTAAAACAGAGATTCAGCTTCTGAAGGTCTCTAAGGTAATTGCGTTATTATGGTGCGGTGTGCTTATACTTTCTGCGTTCTTATTTATGAATTCATCTCAGGCTGTGGTGGTGCTGGGTTTATCCATAGCATCATTTACATACGGCGGTTTGCTGGGTACATTCCTGCTGGGAGTGTTCTTCAAACGTATCAGCCAGGTACCTGCAATTTTCGGATTCCTTTGCGGTATCACAGGAATGATATTCATTATTTACTTCACAAAAATCGCATGGACCTGGTATACTCTGATAGGAGTTGTGATTACAATTATTATGGCAAATTTGGTTTCTATGTTCATAAAACCAAAACAAGCCGTTATGGATTGATTGCAGTGATCAATCAGGGAAGTCTATTTTAAATTTCCGATCATTTCCAGAAGCCAGTGTTTGTTATATACATTTGGCGACATTGCTTCAATTTTAGAGGTCAATTCACTTTTACCGGAGTTTTTTTCACCCGATGCGGTTCTTAGCAGATCATTATATATAGCGGCAAAATTCAGGTAAACATTCCTGTAAGCATCGCTGATGGTTTTATTTTTATACAGGAATTGTTTATATGAATCAAGCGCAAATCCCGCGGATTGAAAATCGCCCTTTTCAAAGTATATCCGTAAATAGAAAGTTTTGATCGAAAGCTTGAACAGGAACTGACTGAGCTTTGTTTTATTCAGCATTTCAAGAGCCTTTTCGTAATTTTTACGCTTGTACAGAATAATTGCCCTCGCGAAATTTATTGCTCCTTCTTTTATTTCAGGCTCAAGCTCTGCGTAATATCTTTCAGCAAACTCTTCCGCCCAGTCTATTTGGTTAATTTCAACAGAATTGATGAATATGTTCCAGAACTTAAGAAGATGCAGTGAACCGTCTTCGTATAGTTTGAGCACGTTCAGCTCTATCGACTTGCGGTGAATTTCATTAAGCTCAGCCCTGTACTTGGCTGAGTTGATCTTAATGTTATCTACGCAAAAAGTTTCAAGTGTGGTTATCAGGTTGTAGTTTGTTGACCTGTTGAAAAGCGATGTGTTGTTCAGGTAAAGTTCTTTGTATTTTGAATAATCTTCTTCTTTTCCGTTAAGTGAGACCAGTGCCCTGTAATAAAATATCAGCAGCACGGAATATTCCTTTTCCGAAGAGATTTTGATCTTCTTTAGAATTGATTCCATATCAAGTCCCGCAAACAGCTCTTTGGTGAATGAATTATTATCTTTAATATTGTAATAACTCTCGTTCACTTTCATATCAATTATGTGATTTATTAGTTTTGAAACGTAATCGTATGTAAGCAGTTCACCCTGCCTTACAACAACAGGATAAACACTTTCCTGCCTGTTGTGTGTAATTTCATTTAAGAAAACTTCACCTTCGAGCTTATAAAGATTTTCAAAATACATCATATCAAGCGAATGATCCTTTTGAATGGATTTGTACGCCGCTTTAAGATTTCTATCGTAGAGCGCGTCAAGATTACGTGTTCGCAATTCATGCAGAAGAAATCTGGTTTTAACCGTGCTGTCATTGCTAAGCCATTCAGCAGCAAGAAAATCGTAACAAAGCTGCAGAGCATCGCTCATCAGGTTCCTCATAACCTGGTCATTGTACGCCCCCGAAGAAAAAACTTTTGCGAAAATTTTTTCTTTCGTAAAATTCCTGTTCTCAAAATCAGGGTAGTATTTTTTTACCAGCTCTGCCAGTCTGGCAACTGATTTGCTTGAATTATGATACGGTGAATCAGCAAAATCAGCGAATTTTTTGATCTCTTCTTTTGAAAAAGATCTAATTACATCTATAAAGTTGGTTTTTAACATTTTTTAATTACAAGAATTAGCAAACAAAACACTATAAGTGCATACATAACAGTTACTTATGAGTGAAAATCGATGACGAAAAGCTATTGAACAGGTTACAAGTTAATAAAACTTTTAAACTAAAAAAAAGTTATTACAAATCATATATTTTTACAACTTAAAATTGCGGAAAACGGCCTTAAATCCAAATAATCTCAGTTATACACCCGGCATATTAATCAAAAGTACACGTAGGAACAGGCAATATTCCATTACAACCTCAAATTGTTCTAATGGAAGCAGGCAGTATGCAGATAGTATTTTTGAGAGGAAATGAAAAAACAGAACAAGAGCAGATTGCGGAAAGAGACAAACAATTTGAAGAACCCTCATATTAATATTTATGAATCGGTTGTGAATGAATGGTATTATTCACACCTTCTTGAACTTCTGTTCGATCATGGAAGCGGAAAAATTGAGTTTACTGAAGATCAAAAAAATAAAAAAAGTAAAAAACAAATAAATAAAATCAAAACCAAAAGGAGCCGGAAATGAAAATTTTCAAATTACTTATTCTCTTAGCAGCGGTCTGCTCATCATTATATTCACAATGGCAGCAGCAGAACACACCCGATAACACAACATGGTATTACGATCTTGAAGCGATCAGCCAAACGACGGTGTATTGTGCCGGCGGAAAGATGCTGAAAACCGTAAACGGCGGGACTACATGGAGTCCGCTGACTATCGCAGGTTATAATTCCACAGTATGGGGAATATCATTCTACAATTCTTCAACCGGCTGGGGCTGCGGATTTACGGGTAAGATCTTTAAGACTGAAAATGGCGGCGGCCAGTGGAGTACAATTACCGTTGGCACAGAAGCGTTCAGGGATATATTATTCGTAAACCAAACAACCGGCCTGGTGTGCGGTGATATCGGCAGGCTATACAAATCCACCAACGGCGGCGCAAACTGGACAGCAAAAAACCCCGGTACAACTTTGATGCTCAGAAGTATAGCGAATTACAATTCCAGCTGGTTCTGGATAGGAGGCGGTGACGGTTCCGAAGGCGTAATAGTCAGATCATCCAACGGCGGTGATAGCTGGCAGACAATGCAGACTTTTGACAGGCCAATAAAAAGGATCCAGTTTGTAAACTCCACAACTGGATTCGCCTCAAGCGACAGCAGGGTTTATAAATCAACCAACAGCGGCGTTAACTGGGTTGATATTAATCTTCCTACTTCAGGATATTTTCTTACATTCTACATGGCAAACGCTAATATAGGATATGCTTCCAACTGGGATAATACTTACAAGACCCTTGACGGAGGCGCTACATGGTATGAGCAAAACACCGTTTTGCCAAGTACTTCGATGCATGATATAGAATTTGCGCCCGGCAGTACCTCGATCGGCTGGATGTGCGGAACCGACGGGGCCGTAATAAATACAACCAACAGCGGCGGCGGATTTATTGGTATTGAACCAATTTCAGGCAATGTGCCGGAAAAATTTTCTCTTAGCCAGAATTATCCCAATCCGTTCAATCCAACTACCAATATAAAACTCCAGATCGCAAAAACAGGATTTGTGAAGCTGACAGTCTTTGATGTAAACGGCAGGGAGACCGAATTGCTTGTAAATGAACAACTGAATGCAGGAGAATATAATGTTGATTTTAACGCCTCGGGGTTAACAAGCGGTGTATATTTCTACAGGCTTGAAACAGCAGGCTTTACAGATGTAAAGAAAATGATATTGGTAAAATAATTTTAAATAAACGGGTAAAAATATATAAATATGAAAAAGAAAATATCATTATTCGCTGTTTTAACAATTGTGATATCTGCGGCAATACTGAACTTTCCTCAATATACGAAGTCCGGCGAAGGGCTTTCTAATAAAGCAGAACTTTATTCTTTAACCAAAAGAGTAAAGGGGGCGGAAACCTACAAAGATGAGATCCAATATTTCGCCGATTGGAATTATCCTTACGGACAGAATATACCCTCTGATATTTACAGCAGAATGTGGAACGATGTAAAAAGCGTACCCAGCGAAAATGAAATAGATGCCCCCGTTGTTGATAATTGGCGGGTATTGGGTCCATACGGAATGAAAGATGACCAGTCATCAGCCAAATATACCGGAAGGATACTTGATGTTGAAGTTGATAACACATCTTCAATAAGGGTTGCTACAGCAACCGGAGGGCTATGGGGTTACTGGGGAGCTTTCCCTTTGCCGCTAAGCGATGACCTGAATACTCTTGCTATTGGCTCATTTGACACTCACCCTAATGATAACAACATTATACTTGTTGGTACAGGTGAGTATTATACAGGTTCACCCAGCTATCAGAAAGTAGGAACAGGGCTTTGGAGAACTTCCAACGGCGGAAATACATGGGGGCAGGTAACAATGTCACCCACCCCGCAGGGCTTTTCAAGAATAAGATATTCCAGGCAGAATCCGAATATCGTTCATGCTGCAACTGTTGACGGTTATTACCGCTCAACTAACGGAGGCAGTAACTGGACAAGGGTGTTTACAAATTCTTTTTGTTTTGATCTGGCGATCGATCCGAGCAATAACAATTACATTTATGTTACATATAACGGCGGAATGAAAAGATCAACAGATGCCGGCGCCAGTTTTTTCAATATTGGTACAAACGGCAGCGGTTTCCCTCAGAGTGAAGTCGGAAGAATTTCAATTACAGTTTGCCAGGCAAATCCAACAACTTTGTATACAGGCGTTGAGCTTGACAGCAATGATGCGATGCTTGGTGTATTTAAATCAACAAATTTTGGCGCTAACTGGACGAATGTTTCGCCTGATTCCAACGTTCTTGGAGGGCAGGGGAATTATGACAATGTTATCGCTGCGTGTCCAACCAATTCAAACATAGTGCTCTTTGGGGGGATAAGGATGTGGAGAACGACCGATGGCGGCCAGAACTGGGTCAGGAATCTTTCACCGGAAATTCACGCTGATCAGCATGCAATTGTATGGAAAAACGGTAACGAAGTTTATGCGGGCAATGACGGAGGTTTATGCTACTCTACAAATGCCGGTTTGAACTGGGTCAGCAATACAAACATATTCCCGGTTACGCAGTTTGTGAATCTTTCGGTGGGCGATAACAACACGAATATTATGGCAGGAGGCTCGAGGGATAACGGAATGTGTGTAACTACAAACGGCGGCTTAACATGGACCCAAACACTTGCCGGTGACGGCAGCGGTGTGGCAATAGACCCGCTGAACGCGAACAGGATATTTATGACCAGCGGAGCATATAGCGGCGCGTTTGCGTGGAAGCGATTTACTTCAACCAACTTTGGTATGAACTGGACCGAGGTAACAGACCCAGTGTTTGATCCTGCGAAAACAGCTTATACAAAAATGCGCTGCGATAGAAACGTTCCCGCGAGATTTTATACCAATCTTGGTCCGCACATTTACAGAACCTCCAATAACGGGGCAAGCTGGTCAAAGCTTAATGCTGCCGCTTTTCCTGATTCATCAATTCTTAACTTCAGTGTATCACAAAACGGCGGCCTGGTTTATGTATGTTTAAATGCTACTCCACCTGTTGCAGGGACAAAACTGCGGGTATTTGATAACGGGGTATGGCAGGAGCGTTCAAGCGGCCTGCCTTCAGGACAGAATGTAAGAATGGTTGGCGTGCACCCATATAATGTCAATGATGTATTCGCGGTAATGAACGGGGTTGGTACGCCAACACAGAAGATCTACAAATCAACTAACCAGGGTGTAACTTGGACCAATATTACAGGCAATATCCCTGATATTCCGCTCAGTGATATAGTAGTGCATCCGTCTAATGATAATAAACTGTATCTAGGTACTCAGCTTGGCTGTTACCGTTCAACAAACGGCGGTACGAACTGGCACAGGTGGAATAACGGAATGCCTGATGCGACGGTAATTACAGAGCTAAGTTACATAGATAGCGCCAACGCAGGCAAGTTTTATATAGTTGCCGCGACTTACGGCAGGGGGATAATTATCCGCGAAGCTTCAGGTGACGACCCGAACGGTATTCAGCCTATAAGCGGTAATATTCCAGCATCATATTCACTTGATCAAAACTATCCAAACCCGTTTAATCCGGTAACAAATATTAAATTCGGAATACCGAAAGCAGGAAATGTGAAGCTGGTAATTTATGATTTGAGCGGAAGGGAAGTAAGCAGATTAGTTGACCAAAGTCTGAATGCAGGTTATTATAACGCGGATTTTAACGCGGTTAATCTGGCAAGCGGTGTATATTTCTACAGGCTTGAAGCGAAAGATTTTACAGATGTAAAGAAAATGATATTGGTTAAATAATATCTAAGCCATATCAACTAAAACCCCAATTTAACAATATGGCTTCTTCGGCAGGGCTGAATACATCAGCCCTGCTTTTTTTTATTAGCCGACGAATTAGTTTCCATAAAGCATTTGTCATTAAGTGCGGTATTATAGTAGATGACTTCAATTTATATGAAATTTGTCCGAACTTTCCGTTAACTTTTATTTTTCAAAATACCGGAAAACCGATTAAACCTTTTAAATAACACTGTGTCTTATAAGTACAAAAAGGTTATAACCACCTAAAGTACACAAAAACAGCAAAAAACAATAAAAAATAACATAATTCTAAAGGAGACAAATATCATGAAATTCTTAAAACCATCAAAAAAAGTGCTGATCATTGCCATAGCGGCGGTGTTCTCGCTTTATATGGCTGCTTGTAACGATAACTCGGTTGAAGAATCACAGACAGACGACCAGTATATCACCGAAGTAGTAACTAACGGATACTCTAACAGTTCCGATGATGACGATAACTTAATGAGATCTGAAGTTACTGATTTTGACGACGGCGGCGCAGTCGGCGATTTTGACGGCGATACACCCATTGATTCATTAATGAGATGGGGCAGAATTGTAACAGGCTCAAGCGCAACTGTAACCATAACAAACGAAGGCGACAGTTTGAAGTACGCGAATATTACCAGAACTATTACAGGAAACTATGTAATAGTTGGTTTGGTCGGTGGTGTTGTAGACACAATATTTAAACCTTATACCCAGGAATTCAGAAGGATTGCTGTATTCAGAAGGGTAAATAACAATCCGCGTCCAAGAAATAACTGGAGGCTGTATAAAGTTTCAATGGTTGACGGCAAAACAACCTCGCCGCAAAACAGCGATGACTACGTGCAGATGCAGCAAATACAGGTATACGTAAACGGTACACTTACTTATACTTTCGCAGGCCCTGATTTTACCCAGAACATATTTATAACCAGGCATCCCAACTGGAATGGCGCAGGTATTCCTGAAGTTAATGCCGGAGACCAGGTAAGGTTTGTTGTAACAACACAATCATCACAATCAGAGCAGGATATAGTTGCATGGCACTGGGGCAAACGTAACTTCGGATTCCACAGGGAACCGTTTGTAATGACAAGCGAAACACCGAGCGGTTCAGGCTGGATAAGAACATATGATAAGACATTCACAATTCACGCAGGTCATAACCGCGGCAGGTTCAACGGATTCATCAGTGCATCAACTCGCAAATCATTGTATGATGATTCACCGGTTGAATTCGCTAGCGACGCAGTGGGAACACCTTACAGAGTAAGACCGTAACCGTCTTCTCTCTGAAATATATGCAGGCTCAAACAGTAATGAACCTGCAGGCTGTAAAACAGTAAATAAGCTTTCCGGCTCCCCCCGGAAAGCTTTTTTTTTGAATCATCCCACATGATTATTTTCTACATATTCCACGGAACTTGATTTAAATTAATTAAAAACAGTCACTAAAATCAATTTATACAGTATAAAGGCTAATTATTATAGCTATGAATTTCCTCTTTACTTACCCATTATTGCTAACTATCTTCGCTAAACATTTAATTTGAATTTTTCATAATCAAAAGGGGGACTTATGAAAATCAATTTTATTTTCAAATTGCTTGCAGCAGCATTGCTGCTTTTTTTCCTGACATTTACCACAACAAATCTCATTTCGCAAAGCTGGACGGCGCTTGGCACCGGAGCAAATAATTCCATCAACGCATCTATTGTATATAACGGCGAGCTTATTGTAGGAGGTGACTTCACAACAGTAGGTGGAATTGGCGCAAACCGAATCGCAAAGTGGAATGGTTCGGCGTGGTCGCCGCTTGGGCTTGGTACAAATGGCAGCGTTTACGCGATGATCATTTTTAACGGTGAGCTTATTGTTGCCGGAAGTTTTACGCAGGTTGGCGGAGTATCTGCAACCCGCATTGCTAAATGGAACGGCAGCAACTGGCTCCTCTTTGGGTCTAACAACGGCTTTAACGATGACGTCCTGGCGCTTGCGATATACAACAGCCAGCTTTATGCAACAGGCAGGTTCACTAACAACGGGTTGAACAGGATCGCGAGGTGGAACGGCACAGCATGGCAGCAGCCCGGTCTGGGATTAAATGACCATGCGCATGCACTTGCTGTTTATAACAATGAGCTTGTGGTTGGCGGCGGATTTACAACAGCGGGCGGAGTCAGCGCGAACAGAATAGCAAAATGGAACGGTACAACATGGTCATCGCTTGGGCTTGGAATGAACAATGAAGTATATTCACTTGCCGTGTTAAATAATGAACTTTATGCCGGAGGTGATTTTACACAGGTTGGCGGTGTTGGAGTTAACAGGATCGCGAAATGGACAGGAAGCTGGAGCAATCTTGGAACAGGTGTAAACGGTTCAGTTGATGCTCTCTTTAGTTACGGCGGATTGATACTGGCAGGCGGCGGTTTTACCAGCGCCGGAGGCGTAGGTGCAAACAGGATTGCGGCATGGAACGGAACGAACTGGGCTGCATACGGTACAGGAATGAATAACGATGTATTAACAATTGCTGTTTACACTAATATCATTTATGCCGGAGGCGATTTTACTACGGCAAGTGGTACCACAGTTAACAGGGTTACCCGGTGGAGCATGCCCGTTGCGATTCAAACAAACGGTAATGAAATACCGGAAGGATATTCCCTGGGACAGAATTACCCAAATCCTTTTAACCCTGTTACAACCATAAATTTTGATCTGCCTTCAGCCGGATTGACATCACTTGTTGTGTATGATAATCTGGGAGGTGTGGTTGAAGAACTGGTAAAAAAGGATCTGTCAAGCGGTTCATATGAAGTGAATTTTGACGCATCGCGTTATTCAAGCGGTGTTTATTATTATGAACTGTCCTCGGGCAGCTTCAGGGATGTAAAGAAAATGATGTTGATAAAATAGCGGAGCTATTTTTGAAATCCGGCTCTGAAGGATTGATAAAGTAACGCAGTTACTTTTGTCCGAAGGACTCCTTTGGAGAAACCTTGTTAGTAAGGTTGATTGAATAGCGGTTGTAATTTTACTGATACGGTTTTAACGCGGCAGTAAATACCGCTTTGAGGGTTTGATCTAATAAATTCAAACAAATGAGTCAAAATATGCAGCCCGGTCTTTTAAAAAGGCCGGGCTTTTTTATTTGAATTTTTGTTAAGTTCTTAACAATTTAATGCAATCTTAACTATTTATTTTTATGAGATTTATCATGCTTTTTTTTGACATTTATCATTGTTAGAAGTTCTGCAAATGGTTAGATTTGCATTAAGAAACAGTTCAGAAACTGTTAGCTCAAAGAAAAGGAGCGGTGAACAATGAAACGAATTACTCTGGTTACATGGATGCTCTTATTTTCAGGCATTGCAGGTTACTCATCAGAGATTAAAAATAACAGGGAGCTATTCCTGAAATTATACCAGGAAGAGAAACTGGCGTATGACCTTTATGGTGAGTTTTATGAAAGATGGTCATTGGGAGTTTTTAATAAAGTTCAGCAGCGCGAAGCAAAACATGTTTGGTGTGTTGAAAGAATTATGGATAAATATGGTTTTGACTATAATACAAATACAAGTGCCGGCTCTTACCCCGATAGAGATATACAGAAAATATATGATGACCTGACAGTTAAAGGATGCATCAGCGATCTGGCTGCTTTGGAAGCAGCGGCATACATAAAAGAAAAACATATTTCCCAGCTTCGCGAATGGATCCGTTACCAGGAAGATGAGTATATTGTAAAGGTTATTTTTCTCATGGAAAGCGCGGCGCAAAGCCACTTAAGAGCTTTTGTAAAAAGTATAAGACTTTCCGGTTCAGACTACAATCCTGAATTTCTTACAGATGATGAGTTCAGCAATATCATGGATTCAGATAAATCTATTGCAGGTGAATGATAATTACGGGTTAATCAATAAAAAAAGACCCCGGATCGGGGTCTTTTTTTATATATCATAACTGGTTTGTAAATACTGTTTTCACCTTTGCCCGTAAACGGTAAATTGTTTACTCTTTTTTTCTCTAAACAGCATTGTTCCAAATCCTGCAACACTCAGGATAATACCAAATCCGGTAAGAAATACGGGCATGAACCAAAGGTTCATAAAATTTCCGGTCCGGTTGTCATCCGGATCTGCGGGATTATAGTATACAGTTTCTTTATCATTTAACTCATATGCGTCTGATCTGGTATTTGTGCCTTCAAACTCATAGGTTTTTCCTTTAACTGTAAATTCAAATACCGATGTAATACTCCTTTGCTTTTTTATGATCTGCTTAACCCTGGCTTCTGTTCTAACTGAATTATTTATGAAGTCCAATGTTAGGTATCCCCATGTTAAACCGCCTCCAAGGAGGATTAATCCAATAAAAATGAATCCTTTTGCTGCCATAAAACCTCCTTTTTGAAAATGCGAATATATTTAACAAAAATACCCTGCGTAAATCCTATGGGCAAGTAAATTTTATGCCCGATGTTTTGGAATAATCACATAAAGAGAAAACTGGTCTGTTTGAACATGGATTATCATGCATTTTATTTGAATTCTGTTACAAAAAATTCGATTTGCATAAAATACATATTGATAATTTAGGGTATTTAACCCTATTTTTCTAAGACTTATATTGAACTTTATTATTTTGAAAATTTAAATAAATAATCAGGATTATGCCCAATTTAGTACTTATCAGACACGGACAGTCACAATGGAACCTTGAAAACCGCTTCACTGGATGGATAGATATCCCCTTATCACCCCAAGGCGAAGAAGAAGCCGCATCAGCGGGTGAAAAGCTCAAAGGAATGAAATTTGATAAAGCATTTTCATCTGTACTGCAAAGAGCTACCAAGACGTATGAAATAGCCGCTCAAAAAGCGGGATTTACGCACCTTGTCTGCGAGCGTGATGAAGCGCTTAATGAAAGAATGTACGGCGACCTGCAGGGACTGAATAAAGATGAATGCCGCGAGAAGTTCGGGGCTGACCAGGTTCATGTATGGCGCAGAAGTTTTGACGTTCCGCCCCCGGGAGGCGAGAGTCTTAAGAATACAGCCGAAAGAGTTCTGCCGTATTATTATAAAAAGATCGAGCCAATGCTGCGCGAGGGGAAAAACATTCTTATAGTTGCACATGGTAACAGCTTAAGAGCGCTCATAATGCACCTCGAAAAAATGTCAGGTGAAGCGATTGTGAAAGTTGAAATTCCCACCGGCGTGCCGATATTATATGAGCTGGATGATAATCTGAATATTATTTCGAAAAAAGAATTGTAGATTGGTTGACCGGTTAATTAGTTAATTGGTTAATCAGATGATTAGTTTATAGTTGATAGTTTATAGTTGATAGTTAAAAAATTGAGTAGCTTTTAAATTCTGCAAATAGAATCAGAAATATTGATTATGATTAGCCCCGATCTTTGGAGCGGGGGTTGAATCTGCCTTTTGCGGCTTGGCCTGCAATTCTTTTAAATAATGACAGAATACGATAAAGCATTAGAAATAGTCCACGAGTTTGTGAAGAACGAGAACCTGCGCAAGCATATGTATGCAGTTGCAGAAGCAATGCGCCAGTACGCCCATAAGTATGGCGAAGATGAAGATAAATGGGCGTCAGTCGGTTTACTTCACGATTTTGATTGGGAGATCCACCCAACTGCCGAAGAACATCCCATAAAAGGCAGTGCAATATTAAAAGAGCGCGGTTATAGTGATGAAATTGTCCGCGCAATACTTTCACACGCTGATTATACCGGATTTGAAAGAATCTCACTGATGGAAAAGACACTTTTTGCTGTTGATGAGCTTTCAGGTTTTATAGTTGCGTGCGCACTGGTGCAGCCAACAAAAAAACTTGCTGATGTTAAGACGGAATCGGTTGTTAAAAAAATGAAGAAAAAAGAATTTGCGCGCAACGTAAACCGTGATGACATTATTAACGGCGCAGCGGGACTTGGTGTGCCATTGGAAGAACATATTGAATTCACCAAAAACGCTATTATTGGAATAGCTGATAAGATGGGGATGTGAGGGGTTGTTAAAAAGTTACATCCCGCAAAGCGGGACCGGCAAAAAACGCCGGAGTTGCAGGCTTTAATTCATAATAGAAACATAAACATTGCCCGAAGAAATTAAAATATCAGATAATCTCACCAAAGTTGAGCGGTATGAACAGCTCCTGCCGCAAATAAAAGCATTAATTTCAGATGAAACAGATACAATCGCGAATCTTTCCAATATATGCGCCGTGTTAAAGTATAATATGCCGGGATTTTTCTGGGTGGGATTCTATATTATTAAGGGTGGTGAGCTTGTCTTGGGTCCGTACCAGGGACCCGTTGCGTGTACACGCATCCAGCTGGGCAAAGGTGTCTGCGGTGCAGCCGCCCTGCGGCGTGAAACAATAATTGTGCCTGATGTTGATAAATTCTCCGGGCATATAGCCTGCAGCAGCCTTTCTAAAAGCGAAATTGTGATTCCATTGTTTAATGATGATGAAGTTGTTGGAGTACTCGATGTTGATTCCGATAGCCTGAATATGTTTGATGCAGTTGATAAGAAGTATCTTGAAGAATTGTGCGGTTGGGTGAAGATTTGATAACCCTCACCCCCCAGCCCGGAACTTTTGTAAACCGTTAAAACGGTTTACGTGCATGTAATTTATGTTTCAAACCTGTTGATACATCAGCAGGCTTAAAAATCAACACCTCTGAATTTTAAATTGAAATTTGAAATTATATTTCAAAATATTTCTATTCATGATAACATTACCGGTATATTCACAGCAATCCGGTGATTCGCTCCTTTATGTCCCGATCAATGATTCATTAAAAAGCGCAATTGATTCAACCCGTACCGGCGATATAGATGCTATTATAGAATACTCCGCAAGTGACTCAGCGATATTTGATGTATCGGGAGATAAACTTATGCTTTATGGTGATGCCCAGTTGAAGCATAAGGAATATGACCTGAAAGCCGCGCGAATTACTTTATATAGGGAAAGCTCAATTATGGAAGCCAATGGAATTCCGGATACAAACAAACCCGGAAAGTTTATTGGTACACCAATCTTTATGGAAGGCTCCAAAAGATATGATGCAAGCAAGCTGCGCTATAATTTTTCAACCCGAAAAGGTGTTATAGATATGGGTTCAACCGAGCTTGAAGGCGGCTATTACCTGGGTGAAAAAATAAAGAAAGTTGATGAGGATATTTTCTTCATAAAGAACGGCAGATCCACAACCTGCGATAAAGCAGAACCTGATTATTATTTCGGAAGTCCGAAGCTGAAAATTATTCAGGGTGATAAGGTCATAGCCGAACCCGTATATTTATTCATTGATGATGTGCCAATATTCGCCCTGCCGTTTGGAATATTTCCGAATCATTCCGGACGCTCAAGCGGCATAATCCCTCCGGCATACGGTGAAGACCCGACATATGGCAGATACCTTTCTCATCTCGGTTATTTCTGGGCGATCAATGATTATATTGATCTTGCTTTGCAGGGTAATTATTACACCAAAGGCAGAATTGACCTCAGCTCACGCTTCCGTTATGTGCTGCGTTATAAGCTATCGGGGAGTGTAGATGTTGGCGGTTCCAGAATAAGGCTGGGTGAATCAACCGATAATGATAAAACATTCAGCGATGAATGGCGTATTGGGGTTTACCATAACCAGACGATAAATCCAACAACCACACTCAATGCGAACGTGAATTTTTTAAGCAGCAAAAATTATTACAATACTTCAACTAATAATCTTGATGACCTGTTAAGGCAAAATGCTTTATCAAATGTTACGCTCAGTAAATTCTGGGAAGGTACGCCGAACTCGCTTACACTAAATTATTCCCGTGACCAGAACTTAACTACAGGCGAGATATTGCAGACCATTCCGCTGGTTTCATTTAACCGCAGCCAGACTTTCCCCTTCCGCGGGGAAAACGCCTCATTGCTTGACCCAAAGTGGTATGAACAGATATCATACGCGTATAATTCACAGTTCAAATATATTGATGAGAAGCGTTTGGTTAATTCCGCATTAATAGACGGTAATTTTAACAGGAATACCAGGGGCGGCTTAAGGCAGGCTGTTAATATCAACGCGCCGCTTAAGGTGTCTGAGTTCAGTTTTTCGCCGTTCTTTAATTATACAGAAATATGGTACAATAAATCAGTCGAAAAAACTTTTAACCCGGCTGATAGCACAGTAACTACAAATAACGTTGAAGGATTCAAAGCGTTCAGGTATTTTAACACCGGTGTGTCTTTAACAACAAGGCTAATAGGCCTGTTCAATACAAGAATATTCGGTGTGCGCGGCTTCAGGCATACTGTTACTCCCTCTGTTACATACAGCTACACTCCTGATTTCAGCGAGCCCGAGTGGAATGCATACAAAACATACACAAACCAGTTCGGGCAGGAAGTGAAATAT